>SVRA01000069.1 GCA_015065075.1 Oscillospiraceae bacterium | reverse complement strand
CCCACCGCTTGCGGTGGGATTCGACGTGCGCCTAATTATCTATATTTAAGTAATACTTTGGCGCACGTGAGGGTTCTGAGTCCCTGAAGGGTCTTTAAGGTGCACATTCAGGGACGTCGCTCCCGAGACTGTTTGCTACGCAAAAGGATACGCAAAACTTCGTTTTTCGGCCTTGCAAAACGTTTTTGATATTTGCTTCTTACAAACTTGACAGACGAGGGAAAAAGTGGTAAAATACAATGGGAAAGGTGTTTTGATATACTTTTATTTCTTATTAAGGAGAGTTACAATGAAAAAAATATCGCTTTTGGCGCTTTTGCTTGTTATTGCTCTTTGCTTACCGACACTTGTCGCTTGTGACGACATGCTTGGAAACATAATGGGCGGGGGCGGAAATAAAAATCCCGAAAAAGTTACTGAATCCGAAAAAACTACGGGCGTGACAGAAACTACGGACGTGACAGAAACCGCGGAGGTAACAGAAACCGCTCTTCCCGAGGATACTGTGATTTTTGAGGATACAACACTCGCCGAAACAACGGAGTCCATAAATATTTACGAAGAATACACGGGGAACTGGTATATGGCGGTGGATTCCTTTAGATCGGATGATAACGAGAATTTTTCCAACGCGGTGAAAATTAAATCTGCTATAACCAATAACCGCATAGGAACTACTCTTACAGGAGTTGAGGGGACTTATACTTCCGTAATTGCTAACTACGTGCGCTTGGAAGGTGGGTGGTTTGCGGTTGACGGATGCGATATTGAAGGTTTGAACTGCAAGGTATATGCGGCGGACGGAACTCTTCTTGACACTATCGTTTGCAATCTGCGCAAAGCCGATAATAATATTGTACATTACGTTACAAAAAGTATGGGTTACGCGAATAATACCGTTCCTTACAAAATAGACCCTTCTTCTCCCTCTGTGATCGATCTTACCGGTTATGCGGGACAGACCGTGACTGTGGTTTACGAGGCGGACGTTGTTGACTATGATAACGACCTTGAGATGATCAGGATCAACGTGACGGTTCCCGAGCATGCTGATGAAATTATGATTGACGGTTGGTTATTCCATCATAACGATGGCGATGAAAGAATGGATCTGTCGGCAGAGCTCACTTCCGATGGCCTTTATTCCTCGGCTTATTCTGTGAATGGCACTCCCTATCTTCGAATGACTACCATGAACACCGTTGATCTCAAGCAGGGTGTTTATATGAAGATCAGGATTGACGAGTTCAATTATAGCAAGAATCTTGACTCTTGGTTTAACGTTATGCTCTGTGATCAGCAGTACGTGCTCCCCGGATCTCACGAATACGGTCAGGGTGTTCAGAATCTTATTCGCCCCGGCATCAACAATATGACATATTGGTACTACGAGGAATTTACTCCGGTGCAGTATCAGCATAAATACGAAAATATTCCGCAGGACGTTGACGGACAGGGAAGACAGTATCTTACCGTTGAGCTTTCTTGGGACGAGGCTAACGACACGTTCGTATACACTATCAACGGCGTTTCCGCACCCAAAATTATCATTGATTATATGAATAATAAGTGGGGCGGAAACAAGAGCTATGCGTACGTTGGCTTCTGCTTCCAGCACAACTCTCCGGGAGAGAAGATCTCTTGCACGCTGCTTGATTTCATCGTGAACGTTGTATATCCCGGACCTGACGTTAATGAGCCCGACGTTGATGAGACTGAGGAGGAAACCTCTCCCGTTGCGGAAAACAAGTTTGAGGGCAATTGGATCGCTGTTCAGGATTTTATTGAATATGCTTCCAAATCTGATTATTCCGATATTAATAATAGTAGTAGCGGCGGGTCTACTAATAATACAAATGGCAACGTTCCTTGCGGTCTCGAATCGGGTATAACCGCACGTTACCTCTGCTTTGGCGGATTTTTAGGAGTTGATGGATATTCCTTGGAGGGTGCTTACATTACGGTATACGCGACTAACGGCAAGACTCTTGAAACTACTCTTTTAATTAACGATCAAGAATCACAGACAGGTAGATATTTTGTTGCCGAGAACGGTGCACAGGATTTTCTCGTTAATGGTATGGGATTTGCTAAATCCACCGTTGGATACAGATATTACTCTCCTATAATAGATCTGACCGAATATGAAAACAGTACCGTGATCGTGGTCTGCGAGCTGGATCTCGCGGGCTCTGACGAGACAGTAAATATTCTCAAGCTAACCGTTACGGTTCCCGAGGATCCTGATGTATATAAGGAAAATTGGCACTGCGCTGTGGATTGCCTTCTTGGTGACATGGATGGCAACATGGACGGCATAATGAATGGCGATTTCAGCAACGTGGACGTTGTGATCTCGCCTGCAAGCACTAACAAATACCACGGTAACACCATTATTGACAGCGCTGAAGTCGCATATCCTTCCATAACTGCGAGATGCGTATCCTTTATGACAGGTTGGATCGTTGTTGACGGATATGATATTGACAGCTGGAGCTGCAGGATTTATGCAGCAGACGGAACTCTTCTTGAAACTGTGGAGCTTGGGCTCAATCCTGCCGAGAGAGGCGTAATAGATCACGTTGAAAATAATATGGGATACGGAGAGGGCACCGTTCCTTACAGAGTAAATCATAATGCCCCCGAAATCATTGATCTTACGGCTTATGAGGGACAGACGGTTACTTTGGTTTACGAGGCAGGACTTGCAGGCTCGGAGAAGCTTGTCGAGATGGTAGAGATAGATGTGATCGTTCCCGAAGCTCCCGAGGAGGATATTGTTCCGGGATACGTAAGTGGCAAGAATCTTGTAAATGCGGTTAACGTACAAAATGGATTCAACGCCGTCCTCAATTCTGACGGAACTGTAACCATTACTAATATCTCGAATAATTCCTGGGCTGACGACACGATCCAGCTTACACAGTATGCGATCTCTACCAGATATGCCGTTATCAAATATAAAACTACAGACGCAGGGCAGGCAGTCTTATATGCTACAACTGAAGGTAATGATGTCGGCGGTTATTCTCGCTTTAATACTATCAATGACGGCGAGTGGCATACACTTGTTTTGGATCTCAGCAATATAAACGGATACGTTGTAGGCGATGAAATATTGTTTATGCGCCTTGACGTTTGTGAGCAATACGAAGGACAGTCCCTTACTATTGATTATATTGCCTTTCTCGACGACGTTTCCGAGGTCTCAGGTGAGATATCTTTAAATTGGGTGATGGCAGTTGACTGCTTGATCGCTGACGGTGAGGGGGCAGGAAACAGCTCTACCAATAACTCCAAGGGTCCGAATTTGAACACAACTCTTAACGGCACCGTTGTAGAGATCAAGGGGTGGGTAGCTATAGACGGTTATGCGGATTATAACCTTTACTACAACGTAGTTGATGAAAACGGCAACGTTACGACCGCTCCTTTCGACGTGGTTGAAAGAGCTGACGTGACAAATCACGTTGTTGGCAATATGGGCTATGCCGAAAACACTCTGGGCTATAAAGTTGACGTTGTAGCAGACCTTTCCGATTGGGCAGGGCAAACGGTTACCCTTTCTATCAAAGCGGCTCTTGATGACTCGAGTAGCTGTGTTGTTTTCGTTGTGACTGTCAACGTTCCCGAAGCTCAATAATTTCTGAAATACAACAGGCTAACGCTTTATTGACGTAAAAATAGGGTCTTGTTTAGTGCAGGGCTCATAATGAAGATTAAAAAGCACTTATGACGGCGAATAAAATCGTTTGTCGTAAGTGCTTTTGCTTTTAAAGTGCTTGACATTGGGAGAAAAAATGGTATAATTAAAATAGGGAAATGTGTTCGGCTTTAACTTATGGTGTCGAGCACGGCAATAAGAAATCTGACCGCGACATAGCGGTGACGAAAGGCGATGAATTTTTATGAAGAACAAAAAGATAGGAACGAAGTGTGTGCAGGGCGGTTACAGACCTGGAAACGGTGAGCCCAGACAGATCCCGATAGTACAGAGCACCACCTTTAAATACAGCACGGGCGAGGCGATGGGCAAGCTTTTCGACCTCGAGGCAAGCGGTTACTTTTATTCCCGTTTGCAGAACCCGACCTGCGACACGGTCGCGGCGAAGATCTGCGAGATGGAGGGGGGAAGTGCGGCTATGCTGACCTCGTCGGGAATGGCTGCCAATTTCCTTGCGACCTTCAATATCTGCTCGTGCGGCGACCATATCGTTTCGAGCGCGTCTATCTACGGCGGCACTTACAATCTTTTTGCCGTTACATTCAAGCGAATGGGAATTGACGTGACCTTTATCGCACCCGATTGTTCCGACGAGGAGTTTGAGGCGGCGTTCAGACCCGAGACCAAGCTCGTTTTTGGCGAGACCGTTGCAAATCCCGCGCTGAACGTGCTTGATATAGAAAGATTTGCGAAGATGGCGCACGCTCACGGCGTCCCGCTTATTATCGACAATACCTTCCCGACACCCGTAAACTGCCGTCCGTTTGAGTGGGGAGCTGACATTGTGACTCACTCTACGACAAAGTATATGGACGGTCACGGAAGTGCGGTCGGCGGCGCGATCATTGACAGCGGCAGATTTGATTGGCTTGCTCACGCCGATAAATACCCCGGACTCTGCACGCCCGACGAAAGCTATCACGGAATTACCTACGCTGAAAAGTTCGGTCTCGGAGGCGCATATATTACCAAGGCGACCGCGCAGCTTATGCGCGACCTCGGCGTTACCCCCGCGCCTATGAGCTCATATATTCTTAATCTTGGACTTGAGAGCCTGCACGTCCGTATGAAGCGCCACTGTGAAAACGGTCTTGCCGTTGCTAAATATCTCGAGGCAAACGACAGGATCGCGTGGGTGAACTATCCCGATCTTGAATCAAGCAAGGACTATGCGCTCGCGAAAAAATATATGCCTGACGGCACTTGCGGAGTCGTAAGCTTTGGTGTTAAGGGTGGTCGCGAGGCTGCCGCAAGGTTTATGAACGCGCTTGAGCTTATCGCTATCGAGACTCACGTTGCCGACGCGCGATCCTGCTGTCTCCATCCCGCTACTACCACTCACCGTCAGCTTTCCGACGCAGATCTCATCGCTTCGGGCGTTGCTCCCGACCTCGTAAGACTCTCTTGCGGTCTTGAGGATGCGGAAGATCTGATCGCTGATATTCAGCAGGCTTTGGATAGGATTTGATGGGAAAGGATATAGAGGAAGTTAGCGAGTGCGAGGATGCCTCCGGCGGCAAGCTTTCTTGAAAGAAAGCTTGGCAAAGAACTTTCCCCAATAGTTTGGGTGCTTTTAGAGTGTCGTAGGATTTTTTCTTCGGCAAGCCTTAAAAAAATCCCTCACTGACCTTTTTGCATTGTAAGGGTTTAGAACCCAACCGATATAAAACAACTTATTTCAAAATATCTCTAAGTTAAAGTTAGACAATCCGTCTTGGGTTCAATACGATAGGGTGTATGTCATCTCAGTAGGCTGACTTTTTCGGCTTGCCGAAAAATCAGCGTCAGTTCACCCTTGTTAGAACCCAAAATACAGGAAGTTTTCGCGGGGTTTGGGGCGCCTTTTTCCAAAAGGCACCCCAAGAACTCCTTGCATTTGCTAACTTCCTATAAAAAAGCCAATCAGGAGAATGAAATGCCAATAAAAATACCGAACGATCTGCCTGCTGTACAGACGCTTGCAGACGAGAACATATTTGCGATGACGGAAACTCGCGCGATCACGCAGGACATAAGACCGCTGAAGATATTATTGCTCAACCTTATGCCGAAGAAGATCGAAACCGAGACACAGATATCACGAATTTTAGGAAACACACCGCTTCAGATCGAGCTGACCCTGATACGCACGCAGTCGCATCAGTCGACGAACACGGCGCAGGAGCATCTGCTTGCCTTTTACAAGACCTTTCCCGAGGTCAAGGACGAGAAATACGACGGAATGATCATCACGGGCGCGCCTGTTGAGATGATGGAATTCGAGGAAGTCGACTACTGGGCAGAGCTTTGTGAGATCATGGAATGGAGCAAGACTCACGTGCACAGCACGATGCACATCTGCTGGGGCGCTCAGGCGGGCTTGTACTATCATTACGGGATAGGGAAGCACGTGCTTGACGAAAAGCTTTTCGGCGTGTTTGCACACCGCGCTGATCACAAGAAGTCGATGCTTTTGCGCGGCTTTGACGACGAATTTTTCGTTCCTCACTCGCGCCACACTGCTGTGAACAGGGAAGACATCGAGGCTGTTGATTGCCTGCGAATTCTCGCGTCGAGCGACGAGGCGGGAGTTCATATCGTTTCGAAGATCGGCGGACGTCAGTTCTTCGTAATGGGTCACTCGGAGTACGATCCCTTGACGCTTGATGCGGAGTATAAGAGAGACCTTGCGGCAGGCTTGCCGATCAAGCCCCCGGTGAACTATTACAGAGATAACGATCCCGATAATGATCCTATCGTTCGTTGGAGATCACACGGAAGTCTTTTGTTTATAAATTGGCTGAATTATTTCGTCTATCAGTCAACTCCTTACGACTTGAAAACTCTTTGATAAAAAAGTGGGATTGCCAAACTTCTCATAAGGAAGGTGGGCGGTTCTCGCTTTTTTTGTCTGTTTTGCGTCTTTGAGGAGACGAAAAACGGCAGAATTTTGATTTAGCGACAATTATCTGGTACTAAAGATAAAAAAAGCAATTTTGGGGTTGAAATTGGTTGACAATATTGATAAAAATGTTTTTTGATGCATTGATTATATTGTGCAATGTGTTAAAAAACACGAAATTGACAAAAAAATATCAAAATCTTGTTGACTTATTGACATATAATATGATATAATGTATGGGAATGAGTTTGCTCCGAAGTGAGCGATTTCGGACTTAAGACAAGATCTTTTTGATCGGGTCTTCCGTACGGGAGGACAAGCTTGGTGTGACTCAAAAAATACAATATAAAAGAGGGAAAAGACATGAAAAGAATTTTCGCTATGTTACTCTGCCTTTGCATGATATTTGCAATCGTTGCTTGTGACACCAAGGGCGGTAACGAAGAAACTACCGCAGCTAACGGTGAGAATACCACCGCAGCTAACGGTGAGAATACCACCACAGCTAACGGTGAGAATACCACCACAGCTAACGGTGAGAATACCACCGCAGGCGGCACTACTGAAAACACAGAAGCTGAATACAAGCTCGGTATGGGCATTGTAGTTAGCACTGAAAGCTCTGCAGCTGAAAAGCCCCAGGTTGACGCTACCGTTGCTGCAGTTGTACTTGATGCAGACGGTAAGATCGTTGCTTGCCGCCTTGATGCAGTACAGAATAAGGCTACTATCGCTGACGGTGTTGTAACCGCTACCAACCTTAAGACCAAGATGGAGCTTGGCGACGACTACAACATGGCTAAGCACGGTCAGAGCATGGACTGGAACGGTGACGGTGTAGTTAAGGAGTGGTATGATCAGGCTAAAGCTTTCGAGAACTACGTAGTAGGCAAGACTGTTGCTGAGGTTGAGGCTATTGAGACTCAGGTAGTTGAAGGCTCCGGCTACGTTATCGCTAAGGATGACGCTCTTCTTTCCGCTGGATGCACCATCCAGATCACTGACTTCGTTGCTGCAGTTGTAAAGGCTTGCAAGGATGAGCAGGGCACCGGCTTCAAGGCAGTTGCTGATAGCTTCACTCTCGGTGTAGCTGCTAACTCTGCTGACACCTCCGTTGCTGCAACCGCTGAGACTACAGGTACTGTTCAGATGTTCAGCGATTTCGCTGCTACCGTTGTTGTTGACGGCAAGATCGTTGCTGCTCTTAACGACGCTATTCAGCCCAAGATCGCTTTCAACCTCGACGGCACTATCGGTGAGACCGACTTCGGTGGCACCAAGAGAGAGCTTAAGGAAGACTACCACATGGCTGCTTACGGTCAGAGCATGGACTGGAACGGCGACGGCAAGGTACTTGAGTGGTACGTTCAGTCCGCTGAGTTCTCTAAGTACGTAGTTGGCAAGACCGCTGCTGAGGTTGAGGCTATGGCTACTAAGGTAGTTGAAGGCTCCGGATACATTATCTCTGCTGAGGATGCACTCCTTTCCGCAGGTTGCACCATTCAGATCACTGACATCAAGGCTGTTGTTGCAGAGGCTGTTAACAACGCTAAATAATTAAATAAAATTGTAGGAGACGAAATTTGAAGATTTTCAGATCTCTATCCTGTCTTTGCGTAATTTTGGGGCTGCTCGTCGTTCTGACGGGCTGCCCCGAAACCGCAGATACGGGAAAGGCACCGGAAACAAAAGGAAAGATGTATTTTTCCTATTTTGATACAGTTTCGTATATTTACAGCTACGCGGGTGACTCCGAGGAGCAATTTAACGAAAATTGCGACGGTGTTTCTGCAATATTGGAAGAGTATCATCGCCTTTTCGACATTTATTACGAATACAGTGGCGTTGTTAATCTTTGCACGCTGAATAAAAACGCAGGCGGCGAGGCTATGGTCGTTGACGAAAAGCTCATCGACTTTTTGCTTTACGCCAAGGAATTATATATTCTTACCGACGGAGAGATGAACGTGATGATGGGCTCGGTCCTTCGTCTGTGGCACGACTGCAGAGAAGCGGCAAGTACCGCTCCGAGTTCGGCTACTATTCCTACCGAGGATGCCCTTGCCGAAGCGGCGAAGCACGTTGATCTTTCTTCGCTTGAAATAGACGAGAAGAATTCTACCGTCCGTATATCTGACCCCGAGGCTTCGATCGACGTCGGCGCACTCGGTAAGGGATACGCCACCGAAAAGGCGGCAGAGTATCTTAAAGATAAGGGATCGCTTAGCTACGTGCTCAACATTGGCGGAAATATCCGCATAATCGGTCAAAAAACCGACGGCTCGGGCTGGTTGACAGGTATAAAGGATCCTCACAATTCCGATTCTTACGTGAAGCGCATAACTATTTCCGACGTATCTTGTGTGACCTCGGGAAATTATGAAAGATATTTCACCGTGGGCGGAGTTCGTTATCACCACATTATAGACAAGGACACTTTGATGCCGTCTGAGCATTTTGCTTCGGTCACGATTATCACTCCCGACAGCACTCTTGCCGATGCGCTCTCCACGGCTCTGTTCTGTATGAGCTACGAGGACGGACTTGCGCTCGTTCAGTCGATCGGAGGAGTTGAGGTGTTCTGGGTAGCCAACGACGGCACCCAATATATGACCGAGGGCTTTGCGGCTCTGGTCGGCGAATAATTTTGCCGCACGCGCGGCTATTGAATTTGAAAGCAATTTGTTTGAATATTCATATTTAAAACAATTAATCTAAATAAAAAACACGGAAAAGGAGAAATTATTTTGGGAAGAAATATTTCATCTTTGCACGTGCCCCACAATAAGCATACTGC
>SVRA01000068.1 GCA_015065075.1 Oscillospiraceae bacterium | reverse complement strand
CCCACGATATCGTCGGCATCCTCACCGCAGATGGGGTAAAATCCGTGTCTTGACTGAATGATCTTCTCTCTCCACTCCTCGAGCGAGTCCTCTTTATAGAGCATATCGACCTCGCGACGATGCGTGCAGACCTCGGAGATCGATATATCGTCGAACTCGAAGATGTTCTGTATCATCTCGTTCTCCATACTGTCGATCGTTCCCTTTTCACTGCTGGTGTCAAGGATGATTCGGATCTCCTCCTCGCTTGCGGCTTCCTCCTCCTCGTGAGGATTGATGCCAAACATACGAAGTATTCCGTTTGTGGTCTTTGTAAGCACCCATACGAACGGAGCAAAGATGCAAGACGTGAAGCGTATAAAGCCCGAAAGTGCAAGCGACACCTTTTCGGCATTCTTCATTGCCATTCTCTTGGGCACGAGCTCTCCGAGCACTATGCTGAAGAAGGACAGAACCAGCGTGATAACTATTACGCACGCAGGCTCGATCTGTCCCGCGGTGATTCCGTGTGCCGCGATCCAATCGATCTTTACTATAAGATCTGAAAGCGGCTCAGAGAAGGTGTCTGCAGCAAACGCAGACCCCAAAAATCCCGCGAGGGTTATTGCTACCTGTATAGTTGATAAAAATTTGGAAGAATCCTTGGTAAGCTTCTGGAGCTTTTTGGCTTTCTTTTTAGTCTTTTTGTCGCCTTCTTCCACCATTTTTTCGATCCTTGCCGAATTTATCGACAAGAACGCAGTTTCAGCGCATGCGAATATCGCATTCAACGCTATAAGACAAACCTGCAATAATAAAGGCCCTATGTAATCCATGATAATATGTTCTCCTGATAGTTTCATTTATATTTTTCGAAAAAACGCAAAAAAGCACAACCTACACCGATATTCCCTATCATTTCAGGCTATATCGCTTAGGCTATGCCGCACATTTTATGAAATATAATGAAACGCACGTACAACAGTTAAGGCATTACACATACAAGTAGTGTCCGTACTATCGCCGTCATCCATTTCCTCTTACCTTCCTTTTTTAGTCATTTGCTATATGATATCACACGTGCGTGGAAAAGTCAACGAAAAGCAGGTGTTATTAACGGTTTATTTACAGTTTGATAACAAACATTCCCCTTTTTTCGCCATCGTGGCCGATTTATAGAAAAAAACCGCCTCCAAGGAGGCGGTTTTTGATCAAAATTATTTGTTAAGAATAACAGGCATAAGCATTGCGAAGGTCTCTGCATCGAAGGGACTTGCCAGACCCGATCTCTCAACGGCAGACATAAATGTCTCGTTCTCCTCGGTCTCCTCAATGAGAATTCTGTATATCTCTCTTGCTGCCGCCTCGTCCTCCTCTGCCGCTGCGAAGATGCTGAGCGAGGATACGATCGATACAGCGTAGCTGATATAATATACGGGGTTGTTCGTTGCTACCGATCTCCAATAATTGTTGATATCAACTATATTTTCGTTGAGATATGCAACTCCGCCGTATTTCTGGCAGATATCCTCCATAATAGCGTCGAAATCTGCGGAGGTGTAGCCCTCGGTGCTCTCAAGAGCATATACTCTCTGCTCAAACTCGTCGATGATGACACAAACAACAGCCATAACCGCAAAGTTATACATATTGTAGCCCTTGATAACACCGTAAACCTCGGTGCTCATCTTGCTTTCGAGATACTTAAGGAACAAGAGCTCGTTGGACTGCGACTGGGTCTCCGCAAGGTCGTAGGAAAAAACGTCGGAGTTGTAAAGGGACGCATAATAATGTCCCATCTCGTGAACTATCGTGGATGCGCTCTGACCGTTCGAGCCATACAGACAGAAGGGGGTTTCGAGCTCGTAGAGGTATAACTGGAATGCTGACTGATGAGAATTGGGCGAGTCTGCAAACAGAATGTTCTTGTTGTCAAGCATATGTCTGAAGCCCTCGTAGGTGCTGGTGCCGGCGAACGAGTTTATGTAGCCCTCAACGTGATTCTTGGGCATGTAGTCAAATGTTCCATACAGGAAATTATATACCTTGTTGGAGTCCATCATGGACATATTGTAGTAATCGTTGAGCCAGCCATTGAGCAACGTGTCAGCGTTGAGGAAGAAGTTTTCTCTTACAAGCTCACGGAAGGCCTCTATATCCTCGCGGTCGTAGTCTCTACCGTAGATCTCCGTGGAGGCGTAGTCGTAATAATTATCGTAGCCGTTAAGCTCGGCGATCTTATTATTGTTCATTACGATCTCTGCGTATATTTCTGCCGCGCGATCGTAAAATCCCTGCCCCTCAAGGCCGTTGAGCTCAACGAGAAGTTCTTCGTTCCTCTGGCTGAGATCCTGAAGCTCGGGCGAGTAGTCAAACAATTCCTCGAGGTCTGCCTCGGTCCAGTCGGCAAAAAGCTCGTCTCTTATTGGAGAGTTCTCGTATACCTTCTTGCAGGTTTCAACGTAAGCATTGTACATATCACCATACTTTTCATTTGCGTTAAGGTACTGGGTGTTTGTTTCCTCAACAGAGGTGTCGTAATAATAGATCAAAGTCGCTATGCTGACCTGGGTTGCAATATGATAGAACATATCCTCGAACTCATCGTAGAGGGCATCGACTTCCTCGAGATTCTCGCCTAGGATCGCCTTTTCTTCAAATTCAGCAAGTTTTGCGAGAGCTTCATCGAAGTACTCATCGGTGAGAGTATACATCGCCTTGATCTCCTTGATGCTCTTGGAGATACTTGCGCGGTACTCAGAAAGCTCCGCCTCAGTCGTTTCCTCTTCCTTGGAGGTGTTTTTTTCGGTCGTTTCCGCTGAAGTCGTTTCTTCCGCGGTCGTTTCTTCCGCGGTCGTTTCTTCTGCGGTCGTTTCTTCTGCGGTCGTTTCTTCTGCGGTCGTTTCCCCGAAAGTCGTTTCCTCTGAAGTCGTTTCTCCAGAGGTGGTGTCATTTCCCGAAGTGGTCTCATCCGCTGTAGTTTCGACCGTGGTAATCTCTTCTGCGGTGGTTTCGATCTCCGAACCGCCAAAATCACATGCTCCAAGTGCTATAACCAATGCCAGCAACAACGCCAGCATTTGCACTAATCCTTTAAATTTCATAGCAATTCTCCTTTATAGGTTAATTAAATTATCTTACATTAAGAATTCATCATGGCGTCTATCTCGGGCCAAATGATTTCAGGCACCCACATATGCTCCTCGGGGGTGGAAACGAGCTTGCAGTTGTACTCCGCACCCTCGCGCGCATATATTTTCTTGACGGTTTCAAACGCACGCCTGGTCGCTTCATACGGGAATATCGGATCTTTCTCGCCGTTGACGGCAAGCAACTTTCTAGGCGCAATAAGGCAGGCAAGATCCTCCATTTCAAAATATCTGTACGCATTCGGAATATAGTTACAGCCGCAGTGCAGCATAGCCATTATCGATGCCTTGTAAGGACAGAAGGAGCAGCTGGGAGCAGCAAGCTTGATTCTTTCATCCAGACATGCCGCGTAAAACGTTGCCGTTCCGCCTCCCGAATTTCCTGTTATACCTATTCTTGAGGTGTCTATCTGAGAAAATTCAGACATTACGTCTATCGCGCGGCTAACGTCCCACACGCGCTCGCCTATCGTCGTTCTGCCGAGCATAAACGCGTTATGCGCCTGATAGCAGCAGTTGTGCCCTCTGTCTGTGGGGTTGGGGGGCTTGCGCTCGCCCATCGATCTCTGCTCTATGCAGAGCGCGGCAAAGCCGTTCTCTATCGCCTGAAGTGCAAACGCGGAGTTGGTTGAATACACCTCGTCGCCGGGATATTTTTCAAGTCCAAGGGAAATATGCATTCCCGAGGTATGTCCCTGCAGGGTGATCATAAGCGGGTATTTTTCTTCATTAGTATCGGGGATAAGGAGATAGCAAGGAACCATTGTGTCGATCTCGCTAAAAAATACGAAGCGTATTCTACGGTAGCCGTCCATATGGATATCTTCCTCAATGGTAAGCTGATGCTCGCACGCGTTTTCAGCTATGAGATCTATTCCCGTAAGCTCGCGAAGCTTTGCTTCTATTTGTGTTTTCCATCCCTCATAGTCCGCACCGTCGTTATACGCAAGCGACGGGGTGATTTTCTTCATCAGTGTGGAGTGACACTTATCACCGTTTATTTCGATCATTTCTGTCCTCCTTTAAGGTGTGAGGATTTTTTGTGATGGGTTTTCATTGCGTTTTTTGTTTTAAAGCTCCTTTGCCACGTCCTGCATTCCCATCAGCACGACGAGGTCTCCGTAGCTTTTATTATACTGTGCTTGGGTTATCGCGCCGTTTGACAGAAAGATATCAAGAGTGCGCTTCTGCTCGAGAAACAGCTGCTTCTTTTTTTCGTCGGGCGAGGTGGTTTGAGTTTGGTTTGATTCGTTTTGTTTCATAATCTTTTTTGTTAGTGTGGTGGCTTTGTTATGTAAAAAAACAGCCAAAAGCCCAAGGGCTACATATTTCGTTGGGCGGAGGCAGAGGGATGTCAGAACCCTTTCACAAATTCGCAAGCGAATTTGGAGTGGGAGTCCTCCGGACCGTCTGACTCTGTAAAAAACCCAACCAAAAGCCCAAGGGCTGTATATTTCGTTTGGCGGAGGCAGAGGGATGTCAGAACCCTTTCACAAATTTGCAAGCGAATTTGGAGTAGGAGTCCTCCGGACCGTCTGACTCTGTAAAAAACCCAACCAAAAGCCCAAGGGCTATTGGTTGGGTTTTTGGCGGAGGCAGAGGGATTCGAACCCCCGTGGGCTTGCGCCCAAACGGTTTTCAAGACCGCCTCGTTATGACCGCTTCGATATGCCTCCGAGTAAAAATATTTAGTTGTATTCGGCTTCGAACTGCCAAATGGTTTTCAAGACTCGTGCCCATACTCAAAAATATAGTCGAATTCAAGCCTCGTTTCCTCGGCTTTAATTCTCCTTGTTTTTGGTACTCGCTTCTCAAAAAACGATACTCAATCGTTTTTTGATCGCTCCCCCATTATGACCGCTTCGATATGCCTCCGAGTAAAAATATTTAGTTGTATTCGGCTTCGAACTGCCAAACGGTTTTCAAGACTCGTGCCCATACATTCCAAGCTTCGCTTCGATATCAACAATTATATCACACAATATTAACATTGTCAATAGAAAAGGGATAAAATTCTTTTACAATTAAAGTGCCTTTTTACTCTAAACATATCGTTACAATTCCCTTTTTATCAGGAATTTTTATTTTTTTCTTAAAAACATTGAAATTAAATAAAAATCGTGGTACAATATACTTAATAGATTACGATTTCATTGTTTTGAAGGAGGATTTTACTATGCCAGGACCCGGAGGAGGAGCTCGCGGAGGCGGTGGCTCCAGAGGTGGATTCAGCGGTGGCGGCGGCTTCGGCGGAGGTCGTCGAGGCGGCGGGTTTGGTGGCGGTCCAAGAGGCCCTTACCATCATCACAGAGGATTTTACGGAGGATATTGGGGACCTCGCCGTTACGGATACGGCGGCGGTTGCCTTGGGGGGATGCTCTCGATGCTTATGCTCTCATTCTTCCTTATAATATTCTCGGGAGTCATTTTGCTCAGCACGATCGGCTCGGCGTTTTCAAACGTTACCCGCGGTGGAGTTTCGACCTATGACGAATACAAGATTCAGGATTACGCCGATCAGCAATATGCGGTTGAATTCGGTGCCACAAAGGACTATGAGGACAATCTTCTCATCGTATTTCTCGTTGAAGACGAAGAATACTACGACTATGCATTCATTGCGTGGATGGGCGACCACGTAAACACAAGAATAAACTATATGTTCGGCAACGAGCAGTCCGAATTCGGCAGAGCGATCGCGTCTTCCGCGATCAACAGCGAAACTTACAAATATGCTCTTGATTCGGGCATCGCGGCGGTAATGTACAATATGACGGATCGCGTTGAGGATCTTGGTCTTGAGTCAAGTTATACCTGCAAAAATCAAGACAGAGATTATAAATCCCATTTGACCAACAACACGAGCATCGACCTTAACGAGTCGACGGTCAATACTGCTCTTGAGCATTTCACAAGCACAACGGGTATTCCTGTAGTCGTGGTAGTCGAGGACATCGAGGACGTCTTCCCCAAGACGATCAGCTTTGCTGACATCGTCACGGTCATTTTTGCTATCGGTATGATCGTGGTAGCTATAGTCCTTATAGTAAAGGCTGTAAAAGCCAACAAGAAAAAGAGTGAGGACGACGGCAGCTACAAGGGCAACAACGGAAACAATAACAATTATAACAACAATAATTATTACAACGGTTTTTAACGTTTAAAAAATCCGACTCCTACGGGAGTCGGATTTTTCTTTATTGATCCAATAAAATTTGAAGCAGAAATTTATTATTTGTCGCTGCTTTCGTCGTAAACTTCAACACAATAGCTTTTGACTCCGCAATGTGAGCAGGTCAGTTTTCTTGTACGAGGGGTATGAGCCGCCCAAAACATTGACTTAAAGCTCGGCTTGAATACCGCATGACACTCGGGGCAAAGGTAGGCGGTCTTCTTATAATAATATGCCGAAACCCAAACTCCAAGCGCGATCAATATCGGCATCCCCGCGGCAAAGGGCCACCAAATGCCCGTAGAGATCCACAAAACGATAGTTCCTATCTCAATAATATCCATTACCACGCCAATGGCTATCATAACCGCGAGGGTCCTTCTTCTTTTCTTCTTGTTTTCCATAAATCTCACTATATCCCCTATTTTCTCGGCAGAGACGTTCGGCGTGTTCTTTATTTCTCTTGTCAGCTCTTCGATGATCTTGAGCTTTTCCTGCCTTTCGGACATTTCGCTCTCCAAAAGCTCCTTTTGCTGTTCAAGCAGAAGCAGGATAGTCTTTTCCGAGTTCCCCTCTTCAAAGAGCTTTGCGATAGCGTTTATCGGAAGTCCTATATCACGAAGAAAGCAGATCGTTTTCATCTTTTTAAGATCTTCGTCGGAATAGAGTCTTCTGCCGCCCTCACTCAGCTCGCTGGGGGTCAAAAGCCCTCTGGTATCGTAATATTGAACGGTTCTGACCGAGACCGAGCACAGCTTTGCCATCTCGCCCGTCGTATATCTGGACATAGTTTTCTCCTTTCTTGATTTTGTCACGGCGGAGTTTTGTGCGCGTTTCCCCGCCCTGCACGCTTATTATACATCATTACGCTGCGTCACGAGCAATACCCTACGTTAGATGATTTTTTCAAAAATCAAGATTTTTCTTGAAAATATTGTACCACAAGCCGCGCTCTTTGTCAAGGCGATGCGCCCTTTTCCGAAAAGTAACAAAAAAGGCTTGCTTTTTCGGGTAAACTATGATATACTTATATCAACAAATAAAAAAGGAGGGGTACGATGCATATACAGGAATCGGGCGAGATGTATCTTGAAACGATACACGTGCTATCAAAGAAAAACGGCTCGGTCAGAGCTATTGACATAAGTGAATATATGGGTTACAGCAAGCCCTCCGTCAGTCGCGCGATGAGTATACTCAAGAGCGCGGATTATATCGAGGTCGACGAGCACGGCTACATTACCCTGACCGATACGGGTCTTGAGATCGCAAACAAGATGTACGAGCGCCACACCCTGCTCACCGAGTTCCTCATTCGTATCGGAGTCGACAAGGAGACCGCGGCAGACGACGCCTGCAAGATCGAGCACCACATAAGCGAGGCTTCGTTCGAGGCGATCAAAAGATTTGCCGAGTCAGATGACCGCAAATAAAAAACGCATACGTATACAAAGAGATCCGCCGAAATATCGGCGGATCTCTTTATTTTTATATGTCTTGTATCTTGATCAGATTGGTGTTTCCCGATTTACCCGTGGTATCTCCGCCTGTTATGACGATCTTATCGCCCTTTTTCAGATCCAGAGTCCTTGATGCGATCTTCTTTGCCGTGTAGAACAGCACGTCGGTCGACGTGAATTCCTCGCACATAGCGGGGATAACTCCCCAAGAGAGCGCAAGCCTGCGCCAGGTAGTCTCGTTGGTAGTCAGACCGATGATATCGACGGGCGAACGGAAACGGGAGACCATGCGCGCGGTCATTCCCGACAGCGAGCAAGCAACGATAGCCTTCGCATCGATATCGATAGCCATACCGCAGGTCGAGTGGGAGATCGCGTCTATCGAGTTTCGGATCTTGAATTCCGCACTGTAGAAGCGCTTTTTATAGTCGATGCTGCTCTCGGTCGTTTCTGCGATCTTTGCCATCGTAGCAACTGCCTGAACGGGATATTTTCCCGCGGCGGTCTCACCCGAGAGCATGATCGCGCTCGTGCCGTCGTAGACCGCGTTTGCAACGTCGGAGATCTCGGCTCTCGTCGGACGGGGATTTGATATCATTGATTCAAGCATCTCGGTCGCGGTAATGACTCTCTTGCCAAGCAAACGGCACTTGGTAATAAGCTTTTTCTGTATCGTGGGAAGATGCTCAAAGGGAATCTCCACTCCCATATCTCCTCGTGCGACCATAATTCCGTCGCAATATTCGCATATTTCTTCGATGTTGTCCACGCCCGACTGATTTTCTATCTTTGCAATAAGCTCGATATTATCTGCATCCAGCTCCTTGAGATATTCGCGAACGTCTATAAGATCCTGCTTGCCCGAAACGAACGAGCAGGCGATATAATCCACCCCGTTTTCGATGCCGAAGCGAATGTCGTTCTTATCCTGTTGGGAGAGGTATGTTTGCTTCATCACCTTGCCCGGAAAGCTCATGCTCTTACGGTCGGAAAGCTCTCCGCCGCAAAGCACGCGACAGTCAATATTGCTTCCGTCGATATTTTCGACCTTGAAGGTAAGCAGTCCGTTATTGAGCAGAATGGTATCTCCCACGATCAATTCACGAGGCAGATTTGCATAGCTGACCGAAACGATATGCTCATTTCCAACGACCTCGTCCGAGGTAAAGGTAAACTTATCGCCGTCCGACAAGCTGATCTTGCCGTTCTCGAAGGTCTTGATACGGTATTCGGGCCCTTTTGTGTCTAGCATAATAGCGATCGGAAGATTCAATTCCGATCGAACGCTCTTGACAAGGTCGATACGCTTCTGGTGGTCTTCATACGTTCCGTGGGAAAAATTCAATCTCGCCACGTTCATTCCCGCCTCGCAAAGTCCCTTTATGATCTCCTTGGAGTCGGTCGCGGGACCAAGGGTACACACTATTTTTGTCTTACGCATTTATATTTCCTTTCATTGCCCTCTCTGTGAGGACATTTTTTCGGATTCATTTCGGTATGTTCAATTATTTTCTTTTTGCGCGGTCGATTATTCTCTCGGCAAAAGCCGCGGGGATCTCAAGAGCGCCCGCGCCCTTGCCCATTGATACGTGCGGTCTGTTTGCACCATGAAAATCACTGCCTCCGCTTTCCATAAGTCCATACTCCGCGGCTATCCTTCTCGACAGCGCGGTCGTTTCCGCGTCGTAGTCGGAATACAAGGTCTCGATCCCATCAAGACCGTGTTCCTTGGCTTGC
>SVRA01000067.1 GCA_015065075.1 Oscillospiraceae bacterium | reverse complement strand
AGAACTCTGAATCCAGTTTTGCGCCGTTTATTTATTCAATAACAACGCACATTGAGCGCAAAACGATCAAATGCAAGCATTTGAGAGATTCTTCGTTTTCAATATCCAAGATAACAAAACAAGAGGGGAGATAAACTCCCCTCTTGTTTTGTTATGGTGGAGACAGTAGAACTCGAATCTACGACCCCTTGCATGTCAAGCAAGTACTCTAACCAACTGAGCTATGCCTCCGTATGTCGACTTATCTATTATACTACAACTCTTTGTAAAATGCAATAGTTTTTTCAAAAATTTTTTATATTTTTTTATCGTTTCTCTTTTCTACTCAACTCAACGTTAATATCTGTGAAAAAAGGGCTTTCTCGCAAGAGAAAACCCTCTTTCTAATTGGTTTATTCGGTCACATTCACAGCGGGAACAGTGTAAAAAGTGATACTGATGGTACTCGAGTATTTCGTAAATCTTTCCCAAGCCTTTAAGAATCCATCAATCGTCACATATTCAATATTTCTTTCCGAGAAGAACAAAAGATCCTGACGCTCACCCGTGTTTGGATACATATTATACATTTCACTATATCTCGTACTAACGTAATATCCGCCCTGAACGCCGGTAAAGCTCACAGCAACCATAAGCTTGTATTTGTTATCTCCACTGCACTCAATAACCTGACTCAGCAGAGATAAGGCTTCGTCGTAGCTTGAAGCGCTCACCAACTCCCCGTTGTGCGCCTCAGCCGCCTTCAGCAGCTGTCTTGCGTCGCTGTAATCATGTATCGAAAGCTCCTTGTCGCTGTCAATATACACGGGCTCGGACGCAAAGAAGAATTTTGAGTAATCCACCTCAGCGAGATCGGTCTCTAGCTCTACCACGTCAGGATAAATAATCATCTCCTCCTCGGTGGTTTGCTCCGAAGTGGTCTCTTCCAAGGTTGTTTCTTCAGATGTAATTTCTGCTGACATTGTTTCTTCAGACGTAGTTTTCGCTGACGTTGTTTCTTCCGAACCTGGCTCCTTCGTTGTTTCGTCACAAGAGGAGAGCAAGATTAACAACATAAGCGCCGCTAATATGGCAATTGTTTTTTTCATTAAGACCCCTCCTTATAGCTAGAAATTTGTGTCTTAACTTTAGTATAGCATAAAACGCCAAGCTTGTCAACAAAGGTGTCGAAATGATCCTACAACATTCTTCAAGATGAGAAACAAACAACACCATATAATTTAACCAATTTTTTCAAAGTTTCTCGGGTGAGAGGTATGGGGAGAGGGTCTTCTTTACAAAGAAGACCCTCTCCCCATATAATCATATAAATTACTCAGCGTCGGTTGCTTCTACAACTTCTTCAGCCTCAACTGCCTCGACAGTCTCTTCCTCGGGCATTGCCTCAGCGAGAGCCTTAGCTTCCTCAAGGAGAACTCTGATAGAAAGGCTTACCTTCTTCTTCTCGTCGTCGATTTCAACGATCTTCGCATCAACAGTCTGACCGATCTCAAGAACGTCAGCGGGCTTTGCGATCTTGGTCATGGAGATCTGCGAGATGTGAATGAGTCCGTCAACACCGTCAACGATCTCTGCGAATGCACCGAAGGGCATCATGCTTACGATCTTAACGGAAACGATATCATCAACTGCGTAGTTGGTCTTGAAAATGGTCCAAGGATTGCTCTCCTCGGTCTTGTATGTAAGAGAAATTCTCTTCTTCTCTGCGTCGAAGCTCTTAACGGTAACAGTGATCTCGTCGCCGATAGCAACTACGTCTGCAGGAGACTTAACTCTCTTCCAAGAGAGCTCGCTGGTGTGAACCATACCGTCAACACCGCCGAGGTCTACGAATGCGCCGAAGCTGGTCATGCTCTTAACCTTACCGGTGTACTGCTTGCCCTCTTCGATGTTTGCCCAGAACTCTGCCTCTGCCTTCTTTCTCTCCTCGCGGAGTACGGAGCTGATGGAGCCCTTTGCCTTCTTGTTCTCAACCTCAGTAAGTCTGAGCTTAACGTTCTGTCCGATCATAGCGGAAAGATCGCTGTTCTTGGGTGTACCTGTCTGGGATGCGTGAACGAATACGCGAGTGCTGCCGTCAACGAGGACGATAACACCAACGTTACCCTTAACGGTCTCTATTACGGTACCCTCAAGGATCTCACCTGCTTCCTTAGCGGCAACGATCTTGCCCCAGTTTTTGTCGGAATCAACTCTCTTCTTGTCAAGAGTAGCAAATCCCTCAACGTCGCTTACGCGAACTACGAATGCCTCAACGGCATCACCGATCTTGAACATCTCGGTCAGCTTTGCAGAAGGATCGTCTGTTATCTTATCTGCTTTGATAATGCCTGTGACTTTAGCGCCGATGTCGAGCTGGATCTCGCTGTCGTTAACTGCGGTTACGTATCCGGTAACAGTATCTCCTGTATTTAAAGTTTTGAAAGATGTCTCGAGAAGTTCTGCAAAATTCTCTTTGGTCATGGTCTTTTCTACCTCCTTAATTATATCGTGCGGGGTAGACGCTCCCGCTACGATTCCCACGTTTTCGTGGTTAAACGGAAAATACTGTTTCAGCTCATCTGCGGTTTCTATCATAACGGTGTTTTCGCACTCGGCATGGCATATTGAATATAGCTTTGCCGAATTCGAGCTTCCTTTGCTACCGATAACGATCATAAAATCGTTATCTCGCGATAGCTGTGCTGCTTCGATCTGTCTTTTTTCCGTAACATTACATATTGTATCAAAAATTAAAGGATTTGTATATACCTTTTTTGTAAATTTTTTTGTTTTCTCCCATTCGCCCAAATTTTGCGTGGTTTGAGCCACCAAAATTGTTGCTTTTGTGCAATTAGTGCCGACCTTTTTTTCGGCTACCGCAGCCTCAAGCTCCTCTGCTTTTTCGAAAGTAAATACCTCACCGTCAAACCGACTGCAAAAGCCCTTTACCTCGGGGTGAGCTGCCGAACCGAGAACAAGTAAAAGCCCCTCGGGATCGTTGTGCTGTGCCACTATTTTATGTATCTTCTGAACAAAGATACAGGTACAGTCCACATACGAAAAATAGGGATTTTTCTTGGCACATCTAATCAAAAGCTCCTCGGTCTCTCTCGGGATGCCGTGAGCGCGGACGAAGATCTTAACGGGCGCGCTTTCGCTCGCCTCGTTAGAGAGTCGTTCAACATCGTCTATCTCTGCCAAACCAACGCCGTCTGAAGCAAGACGCGCGTTATAAACGTCGTTGTGTATCAGCTTGCCGAGGGTGAATATTCGCTCGCCCTTGGGGGCGTTTTTTATTTCCCTTTCGACCTGATCCGCTGCCCGTGCTACCCCGAAGCAAAAGCCCGCGTTCTTTGCAACAGTGACCTTCTTTACGTTATTTTCCACGCTTTCCGTCCTCCGCTTCGGCTTTATCATAAAGCTCGCAGACTCGCTCGAACATAGCGTTGCTTATTCTCGTGTATTCGCCTGCGGCGTCGGGATCGTAGCCAAGCTCCTCGAATTTTATCGGCTTGCCGTAGTATACGTCGACTCTGCGGAAGAATGCAAATTTATTCTTTTTAGTCCTTATATAGCACGGCAAAATAGACACCTGAGCACGAGTCGCTATCATAGCGGCACCGTTTTTCAAGGTCGCCTCGCGAGGTGTTTTGCCCTTTTCTCTGTGTCCCTGCGGGAAGATTCCTATACACTTGCCCTCTTTGAGCATTGCAATAGTCTTCTTTATGGCGGCGACATCGGCTTTTTTGCGGTCTACGGGATAAGCTCCGAGAGCCGCAACAAGCTTATTGAGAAGCGGCACCTTAAAGAGCTCCTTTTTTGCCATATAATGAGGCTGCTGCTTGGTTCCTGCCGCACATAAAAACACGGGGTCGGCATTTGAGATATGGTTGCATATCATGATGTACGGTCCTTCCTCGGCGGAGGGCTCATTATCGAGATCGTGATAATGCAATCTGAAGATAAATCGGATCAGAGGTCCGAGGACCTTTACAAATCCGCTGTAAACCTTACTTTTCAATTTCTGTTACTCCTGTTTTTTCAGTTATAACCTTGATGATATATTCTACCGACTGCTCAAAATCGTAATCGGAATTATCGAAAAGATGTGCATCGTCGGCAGGCTTAAGAGGTGCAACGTCGCGGCTACTGTCGGCGCGGTCGCGCTCTACAAGCTCGCTGAGAACCTCCTCGTACTTCACGTCGGATCCCTTTGCGACAAGCTCCTTATAGCGTCTGTTTGCTCTTGCCTGCTCCGAAGCAGTCAGGAAGATCTTAACGTCGGCATCGGGGAGAATGACCGTCCCGATATCTCTGCCGTCCATAATAACGCTGTTCTCTCTTGCGAGCTTCTTCTGAGTTTCAAGCAAGAACGCACGGACGTTTCCGACCGACGAGCAAGCCGACGCGTACATAGAAATATCGGGCTGTCTGATCTTATCTCCGAGATCCTCGCCGTTGAGAATGACGTGCTGTGCGCCGTCTACGTATTTGATCTCGATATTTATACCGTCGAGCATAGGAGTGATCTTATCGCTTACCTTTGCGTCATTAACCGAAAGTCCGTGCTCTCTTGCATAGTATCCAACCGTGCGGTAAAGCGCGCCCGTATCAACGTAAATGATACCAAGTCTTTTTGCTATCTCCTTGGAAATAGTGGATTTGCCCGCACCTCCGGGTCCGTCGATGGCAACTGCTATCTTTTTCATTATTTATTGCTCCTTAAATATTTTTGTTATTCTGCGGCATTCTCTCCCGCAACAACTGCGGTAGAAAACGCGATCTGAAGATTAAAGCCGCCCGTGTATGCGTCGAGGTCAATCACCTCGCCCGCAAAATAGAGTCCCGAAACTAGCTTTGACTCCATAGTTTTCGGATTTATTTCGGTCACGGCGACTCCACCCTTGGTTATGATCGCCTCTTCTATGGATCGGAAGCGCGACAGGGGGATCTTCATATATTTGATCGCCTCGAGAAGTCTTCTCCTCTCCTCCTTCGTGACCGAATTAACCTTTTTTCTCGGGTCTATGCCACAGATATCGACTATCGGCTCGATCGCCTTAAGCGGCAGAAGGTCGCCCAGAGAATTGATAAAATCCTTGTTATTGTATTTGATAAAATCGGATCTGATCCTCGCGTCGAGCGCCGCCTCGTCAAGCGCGGGCTTGAGATCTATGACCGCGTCGTATATTCCCTTTTCTATATCAGGAATATGCGCCGAGGCAGACAGCACCATAGGTCCCGTCATACCGAAATGAGTAAACATCATCTCGCCGAAATCGTCATATACGATCTTTCCGTTATCTCTGCGTGCAATTTTCAGGGCGACGTTTTTGAGCGACAGCCCCTGCATTCTCGCGCAAAGATTGGTGTCTGCAACGATAGGCACGAGCGACGGGCGAAGCGCGGTGACGGTATGTCCCGCCTCTTTTGCGAATCTGTATCCGTCTCCGTCCGATCCGGTTCCGCTATACGATCTACCGCCCGTGCAAACGATAACACTGTCGCACTGATAGCTCTTCGTGGCGGCTTTTACTCCGACGACTCTGCCCTCTTCGATCTCTACCGAGGTAACTTTATCGTGCACGACCGTAACGCCGCAATCGCGGCATTTGTCGGCAAGCGCATTGACTATATCTGTAGCATTATCCGACACGGGAAAAACTCTGCGGCCTCTCTCAGTCTTAAGGGGTACGCCGCAGCCCTCGAAAAAGTCCATGGTATCTGCGGTAGAAAAACGGTTGAGCGCCGTATATAAAAAGCGAGGATTTGTAGGAACGTTTGTGAGAAACTCATTCGTTGAGCAATCGTTGGTCACGTTGCAGCGACCCTTTCCCGTTATGCGAAGCTTGCGTCCGAGGCGGTCGTTCTTCTCGAACAGGATAACCTCCGCTCCGCTATACGCGGCATGAATTGCCGCCATCATTCCTGCGGCTCCGCCACCAATGACGGATACGGTCTTATTTTTTACGTTGTTTTCCATATCAGTTATTGGTCTTGTCGTAAATGTTGTATTCGTCCCAGATCTCTTCAAGGCGGTGGAGTCGCTTTGAAAGCACCTCACGGCTCTCTCTCGACACCGAAACTATAAGCGCGTTGATCACAGACATCGGCGCGACAAGCGAGTCTGCAAACGATGCCATATCGCTTTGCGCCACAAGAAGCTGATCTGCGTGCTCGGCAAGAGGCGAACTCTCGCTGTCGGTCAGTGCGATAATATCCGCACCCGCATCGTGAGCATATCCCATACTCTTGATAATACTTCTCGAATATCGAGGAAAGCTGATCGCGATAAGTACGTCACCCTCTCCAATACCCATCATCTGCTCGAATGCCTCGTTACCCGACGTTGTCTGGATCAGACGAACGTTGTCGAATATCATACGCAAGCTGTAATTGAGAAATCCTGCAAGATACGAGGACGCTCTCAAACCGATAATATAGATGTTCTTCGCGCCAACGATATTTTTGACAGCGGCATCAAACGATGCTCTGTCCATTCCCTCCACGGTGCGCTTGATCTTGTCTATATCGGAATAAAGCACCTTTTCAAGCACGTCGCCCTCGCCGATAAGATTGTTGGTGACCTCAACTCTTTGAACAGAGGTAAGCTTTGAGCGTATAAGCTCACGGAGCGATTTCTGAAATTCGGGATATCCGTCAAATCCAAGCTCCATAACGAAACGCACGACGGTGGACTCCGAAACTCCAACCTCGTGTCCAAGCTTTGCGGCGGTCATATAAGCCGCTTTATCATAATGCTCGCTGACGTAAGAGGCTATTTGCTTCTGTCCCTTGGAAAATTTGCTTTTATTTGCCTCGATCAGCTTTAAAATGTCGTTTTTCAAACTTTTTTCCGTACCTTTCCGCGTTATTTTGGGGCACAACAGTACATTTTATAATTATATACCTTTTTATCGTGGTTGTCAATCGAAAATGCGTTTTATTTCATCATTTTGGGATCATTTTTAACGCTTTTTGGCAAACTGCACAGAAATCGGCGCTTTTTTTCTACGTTTGGAGCAGTAACAATATTTTCGCATTCTATTTACAAGCTGTTAAAAATGTGGTGCAATGTTTTTGTGTGGAGTTTGTCGAATTTTGTTTTTTCAACGGGGTCCACACAAAAAATAATTTCATAAATGGAGGATTCTTTATGAAACTCATCTACGGTGTCAAGGACAAACCGAAGTTTTCTCAGGTAATCGTCTTTGCTATCCAGCAGCTCCTCGCAATTATGGCTGCTACTCTCGTCGTTCCTGTTATCATAACAAGCAACACGGGATATGAAATGAGCTCGGTTGCGGCTCTCTTCGGTGCCGGCGTCGGTACTATCGTCTACCTTCTCTTCACAAAATTTAAGAGCCCCGTGTTCCTCGGCTCGTCCTTTGCGTTCATCGGTTCTATGACTGCTGCATTCGCGGGCGGTGTTTCGATGGCTCTGGGTTATCTCGGACTTATCATCGGTGCTGTTCTCGCAGGTCTCGTTTACGTGATCATCGCGCTTGTAGTTAAGTTTGCAGGCGTTAAGTGGATCAATAAGTTGATGCCTGCCGCAGTTATCGGCCCTACGGTTACTATTATAGGTCTTTCTCTCGCCGGCAACGCAATCGGTGATCTTCAGAAGGCCCCTGCGGGCGGAAACAGTAAGATAGCGATCATATGCGGTCTTGTTACCCTCGCCGTTACCATCATCTGCTCGGTTTACGGCAAAAAAATGATTCGCCTCATCCCCTTCATTATGGGAATCCTTTCGGGATACGCCGTTGCTGCGATCTTTACCGTTATCGGAATCGTTGCGGGCGTTGATGCACTTAAGGTTATCGATTTCAGCGCGTTCAAGGCACTCGTTGACGGAGGAGTAGGACTCCACACCTTCATCACCGTTCCCAACTTTACGTTCGTAACCGCATTCAAGGGCTTTGGTGAACTCACCGGTTCTTACATCCTTACCCTTTTTGCAGCATACGTTCCCGTTGCATTCGTTGTATTCGCAGAGCATCTTGCTGACCACAAGAACATTTCTTCTATCATTGAAACCGACCTTCTCGAAGATCCCGGTCTTCACAGAACCCTTCTCGGTGACGGTGTAGGATCTATGGCAGGCGCTATCTTCGGAGGATGCCCCAATACCACCTACGGCGAGAGCGTTGGTTGTGTTGCTATTACCGGAAACGCTTCGATCGTTACCATTCTCACCGCAGCAGTAGGAGCTATTGCGATCTCCTTCCTTGCTCCCTTCGTTGCATTCGTTAACTCCATCCCCTCTTGCGTAATGGGCGGCGTTTGCATGGCTCTGTATGGATTTATCGCAGTATCCGGACTTAAGATGATAAAGAACGTTGACCTTGAGCACAATGCAAACCTTTTCACCGTTTCGGTAATTCTTATTGCCGGTATCGGCGGTCTTTCCCTTACCTTCGGAAAGGTTACAATCACCAGCATTGCTTGCGCTCTTATTCTCGGTATTCTTGTTAACCTTATGGTCAACAAGTCCAGAAAGCAGAACTAATTAATAAAAACCAACAAATGAAAAAGGTTGTCGCAAATGCGACAACCTTTTTTGCGTTTATTTTATATGCTTATCAAGCTCGAGCTGTTTCATAAGCGTCTGAACGGTTTTTATGCTTTCTATGTCCAAGGAATTGTTTATTCTCAATTCCCTCGCCGATCTTCTGACCCCGCCGTCTCGGGCGACGTCTATCCATCTGCGAACCTGATATATAGGCATCTGGGCGCGGCCGCGCAGCTTTGGATATCTTTGCTTAAGGACGTCGTAGGGTGCGAAAATACGCGACATTGCGTATCCACTCTTTCCGCCCCTTGCTTCCTGTCTTGCTGCTATGTGAGCCTTTTTTGTACCATACGCTCCGCCTTGCAGAATAAATTTCTGCATCTCATCGGTCAGAACGATGTGCTCTGCTCCTTCAAACCAGCACTCACAAAGCTTACATACGGACGAATAGAATTTGCCGATCTCGCTTTCCTCACATAGTTGATTTAAGACAGACTCATCATACTTAAGCTTGTTTTTGAGCAGATATATATCGGTCAGGGGACGAACTCCGCAACCGCCGCCTACAAAATGATATGCCGCGTGCGCTATCAGGTGATACAGCAAAAATTCATTGGTCAAAACGAATTTTTGAGAGTTTTCGTCGGCTTTCTCCGCATATTCCCAGACTCGTGAGAGCACTTTATCGAGGGCGGCGATATCTTCCTTGATATTGAAGTGCAATTCAAGATGAACTCCGCTTTCAGAAAACAGATCTACATCGTGAAAATTCTTGTTTCCGTCGACTTTGTAACCAAGTTGTTCGGTCAGAGCTTTAATAGCGATGTCCAGATCCTCCTCCTTGACAAGAACGTCAAGATCACAGCTCGTACGCATCCACGCTTCAGGATAAAAGTCCCGAATGACCGCACCCTTAAGCAAAATATACGGTATATTTTGTTCGTCGAAGATATTGCAGAGCCTGTCGGTTTCGTATTTGAAGTTTTCGTAGCGGAAGACTGCCAGGTACTGCTCCTTTTCGAATTTTTCAGCTATCTCGGGGGCGTCTTCAAGCATCCCTGCTTTCGCCA
>SVRA01000066.1 GCA_015065075.1 Oscillospiraceae bacterium | reverse complement strand
TA
Organism: Oscillospiraceae bacterium; assembly: GCA_015065075.1. GTDB lineage: Bacteria > Bacillota > Clostridia > Oscillospirales > CAG-272 > SVTX01. The sequence goes on along the minus strand of SVRA01000066.1, from coordinate 9,635 downwards.
AGAGGAGTTACCTATTGCGCTCATCCTATTGCAGAAAGAGCGCTCGTTCCCTCGGATAAGTTTACCAAAAAGATGGATCAGGGAGAATGCTCCTTCTCGTTCAGACTCAGCGTAGCAGATCGCGCTCATCTTGAGAAAAAGGCTCAGGAATTCACGCAAAAGCCTTACGCCTTAAACGTTTTCCCCGTGCCGACCGAGAAGAGAGAGCGCGGCGCGTTTGACGTGAGCATCGAAAGCGAAAGCATCTGCTGCGTAGCGATCAAGAAGGCAGACGGCAGAGAAGCCGTAATATTCAGATTGCTCAACAACACCGACGCATGCGTAAGCACCGATATTGTCGTCAACGGAGCGAAGCTTTCTCTCTCGTTTGGACGATTTGAGGTAAAAACGGTGATCTGGGAGAACGGGCGGCTTGTGCAAAGCAATGAATTGATAATATAATTTGTGCTGTAACGCTATGATATGCCATTGTGTTTCGGCATATCTGTTGGAGGACGATAATGGAGAAAAAACTGATAAATAGCGAAGCGGCAATCCAAAATCGATTTTGTGATTTGCACATGCACTCCGTATATTCGGACGGCAGCTATACCCCAACCGAGCTTATCGACGAGGCAGAGAGAATAGGACTTTATGCGATCGCGCTCTGCGATCATAACGGAGTCGGCGGTCTGCCCGAATTTCTCGAGGCGGCGAAGGAAAAAAGCGTTACTGCCGTAGCAGGCGTTGAATTTTCAACGGATTATAAAGATAAAGAGCTGCATATCCTTGCGCTTGGAATTCGTCCCGAGTGCTTCGGCGAGATAAGTGCGCTGATGGAGGACGTTTGTCGGCGAAAGGAGCAGAGCAACGTTGAGCTTGTAGAGGCGCTTGCGCGCGCAGGCTACGTTGTGGACTATGAAAAAATAAAGGCGCAAAAAAGCGGCAAATATATAAATCGCGCGCATATCGCGGCAGAGCTGATGGCAAACGGATACGTCAGTTCTATCAAGGAGGCATTCGTGCGCCTTGTTGCTAAAGACGGAGGCTTTTATAAAGAGCCCAAGCGTCCCTCTGCCTTTGAAATGATCGAATTTATCAAGAAAATAGGCGCGGTGGCGGTGCTTGCACATCCTTTTTTGAATCTTGACGAGAGGGAGCTGAGAGAATTTCTTCCGCAAGCCAAGGAACACGGTCTTGATGGGATCGAGACCTTGTATTCCGACTACGACGCGGAAACGACCGCGCTGTCGAGAAGGATAGCCGCGGAGTATGGACTTATGGAAAGCGGAGGCAGTGATTTCCATGGTGCAAACAGACCGCACGTATCAATGGGCAAGGGCGCGGGCGCTCTTGAGATCCCCGCACGCCTCGCAAAGATCATAATTGATAAAATAAAGTCTTAACAATCAAAAAGCGTTGCTCCAGCAACGCTTTTTATTTTTTATTCGATTCTGCGAATTTTTTGATAGCCTCAAACGAAGCCTCGCTGATGTGATGCTCGATCTTGCACGCATCGTCCGCCGCGATCTCCTTGTCGACTCCCAGACTGACGAGAAATTCGGTAAGCAGAGTGTGGCGCTCGTACATCTTGTTAGCGATCTCAAGTCCGGTCGCGGTCAGGGTAATGTAGCCGTGCTCGTCGACCTCGATATAATCCGCGCCCTTGAGAATACTCATCGCGCGGCTGACGGAGGGCTTGCTGTAACCCATATATTCGCTTATGTCGATAGCTCTGACCGAGCCGTTCTTCTTTGACAGCACGTGTATCGTTTCAAGATACATCTCGCCCGATTCCTGTATATGCATCGTACCCCTCCTTTTTTATTTGTTGATATAAGTATATCATAGTTTACCCGAAAAAGCAAGTCTTTTTTGTGACTTTTCAGAGAAGCTTGCCTCACCTTGACAAAGTCCACGGCTTGTGGTACAATAATTTTTATAAAAAATCTTAATTTTTGAAAAATCATCTAACGTAAGGTATTGCTCGTGACGCGGCGTAACGTTGTATAATAAGCGTGCAGGGCGGTCAAACACGCGCAAAAACTCCGCCGTGACAAAAATCAAGAAAGGAGAAAACTATGTCCAGATATACGACGGGCGAGATGGCAAAGCTGTGCTCGGTCTCGGTCAGAACCGTTCAGTATTACGATACCAGAGGCTTGCTGGCTCCCAGTGAGCTGAGCGAGGGCGGCAGACGGCTCTATTCCGATGCGGATCTGAAAAAGATGAAAACGATCTGCTTTCTTCGTGATATAGGACTTCCGATAAACGCTATCGCAAAGCTTTTTGAGGAGGGAAACTCGGAGAAAACGATCCTGCTTCTGCTCGAGCAGCAAAGGGCGCTTTTAGCGGACGAAATGTCCGAAAGGCAGGAAAAACTGAAGATCATCGAGGAGCTGACAAGAGAAATCAAGAACACGCCGAACATCTCTACCGAGAAAATAGGGGATATAGTGAGATTTATGGAAAACAAGAAGAAAAGAAGAGGGGTCCTTGGGGTCATGATAGCCATTGCCGTGGCAATGGAGCTTATTGAGATAGGAACTGTTGTTTTGTGGATCTCTACGGGCATTTGGTGGCCCTTTGCCGTGGGAATGCCGATATTGATTGCGCTTGGAATCTGGTTTTCGGCATATTACTATAAGAAGACCGCCTACCTTTGCCCTGAATGTAATACGGTATTCAAGCCGAGCTTCAAATCAATGTTTTGGGCGGCTCACACGCCTCGCACGAGAAAGCTGACCTGCTCACATTGCGGTGTCAAGAGCTATTGCGTTGAGGTTTACGACGAAAACAGCGATAAATAATAAAGTAAACTACGGCTTCAAATTTTATTTTATCAATAAAAAATCCGACTCCCTCGCGGAGTCGGATTTTTTAAGCGTTAAAAGCCGTTATAATAGTTGTCGTTGCTGTTATAATTATTATTGTTATAATTGTTGTTATTGCTGCCCTTGTAGCTTCCGTCGTCCTCGCTCTTTTTCTTGTTGGCTTTTATAGCCTTTACTATAAGGACTATAGCTACCACGATCATACCGATGGCAAAAATGACCGTGACGATGTCAGCGAAGCTGATAGTCTTGGGGAATACTTCCTCAATATCCTCGACTACCACGACCACGGGAATGCCCGTTGTATTTGTAAAATGCTCGAGGGCGGCGTCTACCGTGGATTCGGTGAGATGAATACTGGATCGATTTGTCAGATGTGATTTGTAATCTCTGTCTTGGTTGTTGCAGATATAGCTCGACTCAAGGCCGAGAGCGTCCACGCGGTCCGTCATCGTGTACATTACCGCCGCGATTCCCGAATCAAGCGAATATTTGTAGGTGTCGCTGTTGATCGCAGAGGAAGCGATTGCTCTGCCGAATTCGGTCTGCTCGTTGCCGAACATATAGTTTATTCTTGTGTTTACGTGGTCGCCTACCCACGCGATGAATGCGTAATCGTAGTATTCTTCGTCCTCAACGAGAAATACGATGAGAAGATTGTCTTCGTAGTCCTTGGTGGAGCCGAATTCAACAGCGTATTGCTGATCGGCGTAATCCTGTAGCTTGTACTCGTCGTAGGTCGAAACTCCGCCGCGAGTGACGTTCGAAAATGCCGAGCCTATCGTGCCGAGCAAAATGACTCCCGAGAATATTATAAGAAAGAAGGGGAGCATGAGCATGGAGAGCATGCCTCCAAGGCAACCGCCGCCGTATCCGTAACGGCGAGGTCCCCAATATCCTCCGTAAAATCCTCTGTGATGATGGTAAGGGCCTCTTGGTCCACCACCGAAACCGCCGCCTCGATGACCTCCGCCGAAGCCGCCGCCACCGCCAAATCCTCCTCTTGAGCCACCGCCACCGCGTGCTCCTCCTCCGGGTCCCGGCATAGTAAAATCTTCCTTACAAAATAGTTAGATCGTAATTCTTTAGTTATATTGTACCACGAATTTAATCCAATTTCAATGTTTTTGCAAAAAAATTAAAAATTCTTGTTAAAAAGGAATTGGAACGACATTATTTGTAAAAATGTGTTGGTTTGGCAGAAGATCAGTAAGACTTTATTTTTTAGTTTACTAAAAGAATTTTATCCCTTTTCTATTGACAATGTTGATATTGTGTGATATAATTGTTGATATCGAAGCGAAGCTTGAATTCGACTATATTTTTGAGTATGGGCACGAGTCTTGAAAACCGTTTGGCAGTTCGAAGCCGAGCACAACTGAATATTTTTACTCGGAGGCATATCGAAGCGGGAACGTTTGCGAGCGCTGCCTGCGGCAGATGAAGCGAGCAATAAGGAGTGGCAGCGGTCGAAATTTTGTGAGCGAGAGCGAGCTGAAAATTTCGGGCACCGCAACAGGACATAACGGGGGAGCGATCAAAAAACGATTGAGTATCGTTTTTTGAGAAGCGAGTACCAAAAATAAGGAGAATTAAAGCCGAGGGAACGAAGCTTGAATTCGACTATATTTTTGAGTATGGGCACGAGTCTTGAAAACCGTTTGGCAGTTCGAAGCCGAGCACAACTGAATATTTTTACTCGGAGGCATATCGAAGCGGTCATAACGAGGCGGTCTTGAAAACCGTTTGGGCGCAAGCCCACGGGGGTTCGAATCCCTCTGCCTCCGCCAAAAACCCAACCAATAGCCCTTGGGCTTTTGGTTGGGTTTTTTACAGAGTCAGAAGGTCCAGAGGACTCCTACTCCAAATTCGCTTGCGAATTTGTGAAAGGGTTCTGATATCCCTCTGCCTCCGCCAAGAGCCCCGAATTTTCGGGGCTTTTTTTCGACAAAAGAAGGAGGCTCACAATGGACAATCAGAAGGATAAAGCTATTCAAGAACAGCCTGAAAAAGAGCGACCAGTCGTAGCTTTTTGGAATAAGCATAAAAAAGAAATCGCTGTCGCTGGCGGTGTGGTTGGCGTGGCAGGTGTTGCTGTTTTAAGTGCATTGGGGATAAAATATTTTTGGAATGCTTCTTCATTTGAAAGGTGGTTAAAGAAGGCTCCTTTAGAAGAACTAAAAACAGTAAGAGGTAATATTCATAAGGAATACTTAAGCCATACAGTTAATGACGCGCATAGAGAATCTTTATGGAATTTGATGTCGAGATTAGATAAGAAAATTAGCAATTTAGAGTGGAGCGGGAAAACTCCTTCTGGACCTGCATATCATCGGGAACATGGATTTAATTTATATAAACCCGATTAACGAAAAAGCACAATATAATTATATCAACATAAAAAGTAACGTTGCGGAGGAAGAATGAGCATTTTACATTTCGGCATTAAAATACAAGAAAAGCCCTCCAATCGCATAAATAAGGAGCTATATTTGTCAGCAAAGCCGGAGGGAATGCGAGGATGGACAGATGAGCATTATGCCAAGCAAAGACTAAAAGCTGATTTGAACTTTGACTTGAATATGGCATATTTTAAAACCCTTGATTTAAACGAATTTAATGGATATCTTCTACAGCAATGTAAAAAACACAAATTCGTAGAATGCAGTGACTTGAATGCTCTTGATAATATGACCGGCGTTTATATGCTCGTTTTAGACAATTATAGACAAGTGTATATTGGTGTATCGGACAATATTAAGCGACGTATTATGAGCCATTGGAATGGTAGAAAATCTTTAGAGCGGTTAATATTCGGTGATGTTTGTAGTTCGATATTATCAATTGATTCGTTTGGAGCATTAGATACCACGAGAATTTTTTATATAGAAACGCATTCAATGTACAAAACCGAAGAAAAAATTGTTAGGTTGTTTGATTCGCGATATATGTTGAATCGAACTGCGGGAGGAATAGGCTCAGCAGAAACTGATACTGATGGCGAGATGATTGCAAAATTATCGGTTGTAGCAAATAAAAAAAGAAGAAATTTGATTGATTTTCTTGACATAATGAGATTGCGGGCAGCAGTATCAGAGAATGATTTCAAATATTACTTAAAAAGATATCCAGAATTATCACGCAAATTATAATTTTATTTTTGATTCAATGGTTAAAACACAGCCCCACCGTGACGGTGAGGCTGTGTTTTGTTTTACTCCTTCTCCGTAAAGAGCAGGATGGTATTCATATGCCACGTGGATTTATGGACGATCTCAAAGGCGAAGTCATCGACGAGGAAGTCCACAAGTGCGCTTTTGGGTACGATATACTTTTCGCAGATTGGGGCAGCGAATATCGGTTTTTGACGAATATACGCGAGCACCGTGTTTTTTGCATAACCGTTATTACGTTGTCTACATTATCAAAAATTATTTTTTTCTTGTGCTTATTGAACTTTTCGTGAAAACGCTCTTGAAATTCAGTATTGTCTGTGATATAATAATCACATAAGTCCTTTTTGCGCGAAGAACAACCAAAACTGCGTAAAAATCGGCATTACTAACTTGATTTCAAATTATTTTCTGATTATGAAACAAAACGAATCAAACCAAACTCGAATCACCGCACCCGACGAGAAAAAGAAACAGCTTTTTCTCGAGCAGAAGCGCACTCTTGACATCTTTCTGGCAAACGGAGCGATAACGCAAGCGCAGTATAATAAAAGCTACGGAGACCTCGTCATGCTGATGGGAATGCAGGACGTGGCAAAGGAGCTTTAAAAAACAAACCCACAACGGCTCATACATTGTCAACAAGGAAGTCGCACCTTAAAGGAGGACAAAAAATGATCGAAATAAACGGCGACAAGTGTCACTCCACACTCATGAAGAAGATCACCCCGTCGCTTGCGTATAACGAGAGCGCGGACTATGAGGAATGGAAAGCGCAGATAGAAGCAAAGCTTCGCGAGCTTACGGGAATCGATCTCATAGAAGAAAACGCGTGTGAGCCTCAGCTGACTATTGAGGAAGATATCCATATGGACGGCTACCGCAGAATACGCTTTGTATTTTACAGCGAGATTGATGCAATGGTGCCTTGCTATCTGCTCATACCCGACACAAATGAAGAAAAATATCCGCTTATGATCACTTTGCAGGGACACACCTCGGGAATGCACATCTCCCTTGGACTTGAAAAATATCCAGGTGATGAGGTTTATTCAACCAACTCAGCATTTGCTCTACAGGCGGTCAAGAACGGCTTTGCCTCGCTTTGCATAGAGCAGAGATCGATGGGCGAGCGCAAGCCTCTCAATCCCGCAGACAGAGGTCACAACTGTTGCTATCAGGCACATAACGCGTTTATGCTCGGAAGAACCACGATCGGCGAGCGCGCGTGGGACGTAAGCAGAGCCCTCGACCTTATGACCGAGTTTGCACAGATAGACACTGAGAGAGTTGCCATAACGGGTAATTCGGGCGGTGGAACTGCAAGCTTTTACGCGGCTTGTCTTGATAAGAGGATCAAGGCATCGATTCCCAGCTGTTCCTTCTGTCCCTACACCGCATCGATCATGGCAATGCTCCACTGCGGATGCAATTACATCCCCGGCGCGTTCAGATATTTCGATATGGAAGATCTCACCTGCCTTATCGCTCCGAGAAAGCTTCTCGTCGTCAACGGCGAGAAGGACGATATCTTCTTGTTCGAAGGAACCAAGCGCGCGTTTGAAACGGTCAAGAAGATCTACGCACGCGAGGGAGCAGAGAACAACTGCAAGCTCGTTGCCACACCCGAGGGACATATGTGGGTACCCGAGATCGTCTGGCCCGCAATAGACGAATTCATTAAATTGTGATATATTATAAGCTTGTCAAAAAGTGGAAGGAGACTGAAACCATGAAATTTAAAGGCTTTTTGAGAATGTTGTCGCTGTTGCTCGCAGTAGTAATAGCCTTGAGCGCGTGCGAGGTCGGCGGAAACGGCGGCACGAACGAGACTACCACCGCACCTCAGACGACAGAAACCACCGCGGCAGAAACCACGACCGAAGAAACTGCCGAACGTCTTGAGGGTTACCGAGGAGAAATATCCAAGAGCATTGACGAAGTCAAGTTAATGTACAACCTGACCGATGACGATTTCGATAAAACTCTTGCAAAGCTTGCAGAGTTTGAGGCGCTGGCTATCTCCAGTGAGGACGTCGATGCCGTAGATGCGCTCTACCAAGAGTTCGAGGAGATGTTCTATCACGTTATAACTCAGGTAAACATCGCAACCTTGATATACTATTATGATACGACCGTCGAGGAGACCAACGAGCAGTATCTTAACGCGAATGAAAAGTACGGAGATATGTACAATGCGTACATAGAGGCTTGCAAGAAGGCATATGAAAACTCCCCGATAAGAGATGAGCTCTTTGCAGATTGGACCGAGGAGGATATAGAGGAGCTCTTTGCTTATTCGCCGGAGCTTCAGGAGTTGAGACAGGCAAACGAGGAGCTGCTTGTTGAGCTTAACGCCCTTGGCGATGCCACGTTTTATAGCCGCGCGGCAGAGATATACGCCGAGATCGTTATGAACAATAATCGCATAGCCGAGCTCGAAGGATATGATAATTACTACGACTATGCCTCTGTGGAAATATACGGCAGAGACTACGACCGAGAGGATATCGCGCAGTTCAGATCACACCTACAGGAATTCGTTGTGCCGAGGATGGATGACCTTTCAAACAACTGGATGAACGTATACTACCTGCTCCCCGCGGCGCAGGGCCGTAAGGTTACCAGCTTTTTGGAGAGACCCTTTGACGATCTGGAAAAGAATTATCTTCAGGGATATATAGACTCATATGAGGGCAGCACGCACGAGGGCTTCAGCCATATGTTCGAGAACAGAAATGTCTTGTTTGCTAATTCTGAAAATTCACATCAATCTGCATTTCAGCTGTATTTGCACGAGATTGAAGCACCGTTCTGCTTGTTTGGAGCGTACGGACAGAACACATCTACGATCGCACACGAGATGGGACACTACTATGCGGCGCTTTATAATGCCGACGTGTCCTCCTACGATCTTGCCGAGACTCAGTCACAGGCTAACGAGCTCTTGCTTTTGAAGTATCTTGAGGGAGAGATGGAAGGTCCTGTTTATCGAGTTATAAACGGATATACGATGTATCTGTTCGCCGTGCAGTCTGTAATATGCGTTATTGTAGACGAGTTTGAGCAGGCGGTATATAGCCTTGAGAGCACCGAAGGATATACCTCTGCGGATTTTGATGCGATAATGAGAGACGTGTGCGAAAAATATGGCGGAGTTGCATATCTTAACGAAAACGTCGTCGACATCAATTCTTATTGGAGACAGGTGGCGACCAATTCTCCCGTGTATTACATCAGTTACGCGGTATCTATGATGGCATCGCTCAGTCTGTATGCAACTGCGGATGAGGACGAAGCAGCCGCAAGAGAGATATACAGAATTCTCGTTGAGGAGACCGAGGAGGACGAAACCTTCATATCGGCGATCGAAAAGGCGGGACTTGGCAGTCCGTTCCTTCGCGAGACTGTTGAAAAGATCGTTCCTGTTCTGATGGGAAGATAATATAATACTAAAAAACGACTGCTCTTTTCCAAAAGAGCAGTCGTTTTAGCAAAAAAGGCAACAAATGTCAATCGTTTATTATCAAACTGTAAATAAACCGTTAATAACACCTGCTTTTCGTTGACTTTTCCACGCACGTGTGATATCATATAGCAAATGACTAAAAAAGGAAGGTAAGAGGAAATGGATGACGGCGATAGTACG
>SVRA01000065.1 GCA_015065075.1 Oscillospiraceae bacterium | reverse complement strand
ACTCTGCAACCAAGCCCCTTACTGAGATCCTCGATATTTATCTGATCCCCTTTTTTACGGACTATATCCATCATATTTATGGCAACGACGACGGGAATGCCGAGTTCAGTGAGTTGAGTGGTCAGATAAAGATTTCTCTCAAGATTGGTTCCGTCAACAATGTTGAGGATGGCATCAGGACGCTCTCCCACTAGATAATTTCTTGCAACTACCTCCTCAAGTGTATAAGGAGAGAGGGAATATATACCGGGAAGATCGGTAACGATAATTCCGTCGTATCCTTTGAGATTGCCTTCCTTTTTCTCAACGGTAACACCGGGCCAGTTCCCAACGTATTGGTTTGCACCGGTGAGCGCGTTGAACAAGGTCGTTTTGCCGCAGTTGGGGTTGCCTGCAAGAGCGATTCTGATACTCATAACAGTAAAAATGCCTTTCTGTAAGTTTTTGCTTTTAAAGTTAGCGAACGCTAACTTTGTGCCAAAAAATATCAGGGGACAGATCCCCGGATATTTATTCTATCTCGATCATTTCGGCATCAGCGCGACGCAATGAAAGCTCGTAGCCGCGGACGTTGATCTCAACGGGATCGCCTAAAGGAGCAACCTTTCGGACGTAGATCTCAACGCCCTTGGTAATGCCCATGTCCATGATCCTGCGTCTGAGTGCACCTTCGCCGTAAATCTTGACTACCTTTACCGTTTCACCGACTCTGACTTCCTTCAAAGTTTTCATTGCCGCATTCTCCTTGATAGATCCGTATTAATAAGGGCGGGGAAGTTAAAATAGCAAATTCATTTCTTCCGCACCGTTACGCAAGTTAGCATCTGCTAACCGAATTAATTATACCATAATATAGAAAAATGTCAATAAGTTTCACAAAAAAATCAAAAAAATAGCAAAAAGCACAAAAAGAGCAAAGCTTCTTTTTGTGCTTTTTGTGTATTTATCTTAACGCATTAATCTATTGCTTGTGAAAGCATTTGACCAAACAACTGACCGAGCAGGAGCATAGACGTGGAATCGTAATGTGCATAGTCGTTGTTTTCCTCAAGAGTAGTCAGTTCATGAGCGTTGGTGTCAATAAAATAATTGAGGTGTGAATCTCTCGATACCAATATCTTGGAGTAATTCAGCGCCAAGTAGTTGCTCCACATACCGCTGTTTGAGATAGCAGCGTCGATGAAAGCAATACCGCGTACTGATGCGTAATCCGCGTATTTTTCACGAACGTGAGCTATCAGAGCAGTTTCAAGCTCATAATAGTTGTATGCGTGAGAAGCGAGATTGGCATCAGACTCACCCTGCATCCAAAGCATAGCTACTATCTTGGGAGTAAGACCTTGATCTTCAAGAAGTTTAAGACCCTTTTCGATAGTCTGATCGAGCTTTAGCAAACATTCGTTGGATTTTCCCTCGGTCGTGGGATTGTAGTGATCATACAAGGTAGCTCCACCGCCGGCGTACTTGATTATGTAGAAGGTCTCATCTGGGTAAGTCTCGGACAGATAAGCGGCAAGACCGAGCTCGGGACCGAACATCGTGATGTTAACACCCTGACCCGCCTTTGCGTTAACAAACGAGTCGGAATGATGAGCATAGACCATTTGATAATTCGCATTCAGACATTCGTTGTAGAAAAGTATCTTTACGTTGGGGAAGCCTGCCGAATATTTTGAATATTCATCCTTGCCGAGCTTCTGCTGCAGGGAATAGTATACGGAGGTTCCAACAGCGTTGGACTGACCGGAGAGAATGATCACCTTAGCAACGTCTTCGGGATCCTTTTCGGTTACGATATCGTCGGCGGGCGCATCGGGCTTTTTAGGAACGTCGTGAACGATATTAAATCCACCGTACAAAGCTCTCGACTTGGTCGGTTTGCCGTTGTTATAATATATAAAATTGTAATCTGAGTATTCCTCGGGCAGGGATTTTTTGTTCCAACCGCCACCCAAAAGGAGATCCTCGGAGCCGTCTTCAGATTCACTGGTAACGACCACAAGATAGTCACCCTCACCAAGCTCACCGTCTTCAAACTCAAGGGTATAGGATTGGAATATAGTGCCAACCTTCTCGGAGCGAATGGGCTCGGTCGCTATGGATTCATTGAAATCTCCGCTGAAATGATAAAGGCTTATTACAAAGTTAGTTTCCTTATACGAATCACCGGCGATAAATCGTAAAGAGAGCTCTGTAATGTAACCGTTGGGCACGGTAAACGACATAGCGCAAGACGCGGAGCCGGACAAGGACTTTGTTCCAATAGTGTCATTTTTATAGCTGCAGAAGCTGACGTAATCCTCGCTAAGCTCGGTCTCAATAGTCTCTTCTTCCGTTTCTTCAGTGGTTTCTTCGGTCGTAACCGTCGTTTCAATTTTACTTTCCGTTGTTTCCTCGGTTGTGACGTCAGTGGTTTCGCTGGTTGTGATGTTAGTGGTTTCGCCGGTGGTTTCGCCGGTGGTTTCGCCGGTGGTTTCGTTAGTGGATTCGTTAGCGTTATTTTCTGTGCCGTTGCAGGAAACCAAAGCAAATACAGCAGCAATGGCTAACGCTAAAGCAATGATCTTAAAGAATTTCATAACTACAATTCCTTTCAAATGGTATTCAACCATATAATTATACCACAAATCGTTCTGAAAATCAAGAAGTTTTTTAAAACGAATGAAATTGTTGGGTATTTTCATACTGTGATTGACAAAATAAGGGTTGTGTGATATAATTTAATGAGAAAGAGGGTGTTAGTTTGAGAATATATAGCACTGTTTTTGACCTCATAGGTAACACGCCGTTGCTTGAAACGGCAAATTTTGTAAATAAATATGATCTGCGTGCGAAAATATACGCCAAAGTCGAACTATTCAATCCCGCGGGCTCTGTAAAGGATCGCGTGGCAAAAGAAATGATTGAAAATTTCGAAAAGGAAGGCAAGCTAACGAAAGAAAGCACGCTTATAGAGGCGACCTCGGGGAATACAGGTATAGGGCTTGCGGCTATATGTGCCGCAAAAGGATATAAGGTCATTATCGTCATGCCCGATACGATGTCAAAGGAGCGCAGAGCCCTTATGACAGCTTACGGTGCAGAGCTTGTTTTAACCGAAGGCGCGCTGGGTATGCAGGGCGCTATAGATAAAGCCCGAGAGCTTGAAAAAAGCATTTCAAATGCAATTATAGCGGGTCAGTTCACCAATCCCTCAAACCCCGAAGCCCATTATAAGACTACTGGCCCTGAAATATGGAAAGATAGTGACGGAAAGGTCGACGTTTTGGTGGCTTGTGTCGGTACGGGTGGTACGATCAGCGGCACGGGTAGATTTTTAAAGGATCAAAACCCTGATATCAAGGTGATCGGAGTCGAGCCGTCCGCCTCGCCGTATCTTACCGAAGGCAGATCAGGCTCGCATAAGATCCAAGGCATCGGCGCGGGATTTTTGCCGAAGACACTCGACATATCGGTCATCGACGAGATAGTCACAGTCACCGATGACGAGGCATACGAAAGCACGAGAGAATTTGCAAAACTCGAGGGACTGCTCGTCGGCATATCGTCGGGAGCCGCACTCGCGGCGGCACGTAAAGTCGCAGACAAACCCGAAAACAAAGGAAAAAATATAGTAGTAATCCTGCCCGACACGGGAGAAAGATATCTCTCGGCGGGAGTATTTGAATAAAAAGGAAGAAACGAAATGAGAAACGCACAGCTTGCGGATATTCTTCGTCCGCAAACGATAGACGATATAGCAGGTCAGAAGCACCTTTTCGGTGAGCGCGGCGTCATTCGCAGAATGATGAACGGCGGCAGAATCACGAATATGATCTTTTTCGGCCCTCCGGGCACGGGAAAGACCACTGCCGCGTCTATAATAGCAAAGCAATCGGGAATGGATTTCCATAAACTTAACGCCACGAGCGCCTCACTGTCCGACGTCAAGGACGTGCTCGCGGGCTCGTCAACGCTTTTCGGCTCAAACGGAACGCTTCTGTATATCGACGAGATCCAGTATTTCAACAGAAAGCAGCAGCAGTCGTTGCTCGAATACATCGAGGACGGCAGAGTGACACTTATCGCGTCAACGACCGAAAATCCCCATTTCTACGTATACAACGCTATAATCTCGCGCTCGTCGCTCTTTGAGTTCAAGCCCGTCGAGGCAAGCGAGTGCGCAAAAATGCTTTACCGCGCTCTTGACTATCTTAATAATGAGAACCAAACGCAAAAGACCGTGTCAGAGAAGACCGCGGAATATATCGCCAAGGCGGCAGGCGGAGACGTGCGCCGCGCCATCGGACTCTTTGAAAACGCATATTTTTCGGCAGAGGACGAGATAACACCCGCCGATGCAGATCAGTTCAACTACGGAGTCGGAAATTATAACGACGACGTGCACTACGATATGCTCGGTTGCCTTCAGAAATCGATCCGTGGCTCCGATCCCGACGCGGCGGCGTTTTACGTCGCGAAAATGGTCGAGCAGGGAGATATCATATCGCTCTGCCGCAGATTGCAGGTCATCGCAAGCGAGGATATAGGACTTGCGTACCCCATCGCACCGGTCATAGTTAAAGCGTGCTGCGACTCCGCGCGTGAACTCGGTCTCCCCGAGGCAAGAATACCGCTCGGACACGCGGCGATAATGCTTGCGACCGCCCCGAAATCCAACACCCAGCATCTCGCGGTGGATGCCGCGCTTGAGGACGTCAGAGCAGGCAAGGGATTAATTCCTCCCGTCCACCTCCAAAGCCCGCTTTTCAAGGGCTATAAATACCCCCACGACTACCCGAACCGCTACGTCGAGCAGCAATACCTGCCCGATGACCTCAAAAACAAGAAATATTATTTCTACGGAGACAATAAGACCGAAAAAGCGGCAGAGGAATATTGGAAAAAGATAAAGGGTAAATAATAAAAGAACACTCCGTATGCAAATCGCACACGGAGTGTTTTCTATTAATCGGAAATAATTATTTCAATCTGCTTCCATATCTCGGGATATTTCTCCTTATAAAAGCTCTCGGCGTTCTTAATACTCGCCTCACTTACGTTTTTTTCAATGATAAATCCGCTGTTGTCGAATTGTTCGGAAAGATGCGCCGCGTAAGAAAGCAAACTTACCTTGTCAGTATTGAATTTTTCCTTAAATGAGTCCGAAAGAGAAGACACGGAGCCAAGAAGATTAATAACCTCTCCGTCCTTCATCGTTATCTTGAAGGTAAGTCCGCCCTCCTCGTCGCAAGCGAAGGAGTAGCGCATAACGTCGTTTTTCTCGTTCCATTTGTACTCCTTGGTGGTCACAAAGCAGACCTTCGAGATAGAGTCCTCGCGGAGCTCCGTGTAAGTGTTCGCACTGAAGATCGCGAAGAGCAGAGAAGCGGAGATACAGCCAATCGTAACGAACTTGAATATCTTACTGATCTTATTATTACCGTCGCCCTTTTGCGAAGATATTTGAGAGAGCTTCACCTGCCACACGACGAATATTACCTCGTAAAGCACGAAAGCGATCGAGATTCCCGTAAGCGTCATAGGAAGCAGGGCACACGCTATGTCGCTCCCAAATTTAATGCCGATAAACAATCGGTTCAATAATGAAGATACGATCGCGTAAGCCACCACGCCGAGAATAACGCAAAGCGTTCCGAGAATGCCGGAGGCGCAGCCCTTATTGTTCTTCTTATTCAAAAATATTTACCCTGCCTTTCGGTAGTGATCTTTTTTAAAATAAGCGGTATGCCTTTCCGCCGTTAAGCTTAGAGGCGATCGCACTTGCCTCGTTCTCGCTCATTTCTGCGGTGATAACTCCAACCCTGTTGCCCTTGCAAACGAAGCCCTCGATAGTTCCAAAGCATTTTTCAACACGTTCACGGGTAAGGTCACACTCGGCACACTTCTCAAAAACAAAGAATCTTCTGCAAGTGTATTTTTCAAAATCCGCAAGGTCGGATGCGTCGGCAACCGAGAACTCAGGCAGTTTAATGCCGCCCTCACAGTGCGCGATAGCATCGACTATATCTGCGCAGACTGCACTTGCGGTAGGAAGCTTGCCCGCGCCGGGGCCGTAGAACATAACCTGCCCAACCATGTCCGCCCCAAGCAATATGCCGTTGAAAACGTCGTTAATGCCTGAAAGGGGATTGGAGTGAGGGATAAGGCGGGGAGAAACCATAGGGAGAATTTTTTCTTCGATCTTTTCAGCGTGACCAATCAGCTTTATCGAATATCCCAGATCCTCGGCAAGCTCAACGTCGGTAGTGGAGATCTCGGTAATTCCTTCAACGTGAATGCTGTCGGGGGAGATCGCTTTTCCAAAGGCGAGAGCAGCGAGAATAACGATCTTTCTTGCCGCGTCAATTCCCTCAACGTCAGCCGCGGGATTTCTCTCGGCGTAGCCCTTGTCCTGAGCATCCTTAAGAACGTCAGCGAATGCCGCGCCCTCCTTTGTCATTTTGGTAAGTATATAGTTCGTGGTACCGTTGAGTATACCGTTGATCTCGGTGATGTTGTTGGAGGCAAGATCGTTACACATGGGGCGAATGATCGGAATACCGCCGCCAACACTTGCCTCAAAGAGATAAGCAACTCCGTGTGCCTTTGCGATCTCAAGCAGCTCCGCGCCGAAATTAGCAACCACCTCTTTATTGGAGGTGACCACGCTCTTTCCCGCTTCAAGACACGCCTTGGAGAAATCGTAAGCGGGGTGAGAGCCGCCCATCATCTCGGCAACTACCGAAACCTCGGGATCGTTCAGAATTATATTGAAATCGTGCACGACGAGATCCTCAAAGGGACTTCCGGGGAATTCTCTTAGATCGAGAATGTATTTGATATTGACCTCTTTGCCGAGCTTTTTTTCGATTATACCCTTGTTTTGCGTCAGGACCTCGGCAACGCCTGAACCGACGACGCCAAAGCCGAGTATTGCTACGTTAGTCATAATTTACCGTTCCTTCGATTGATTGAATAATATACATCGAACATTATACCATATTTTTTTTAAAAAAGCAACAGTTACTCTTGAAAAAAATATAAAAGTGTGGTAAAATGTATTGATCATACCATTTGCGGAGGAAAAAATTAAATGAGCGCGCGCATCAGAGATAAAAGAAACGTAAAGATATTTGTGCTTTACCTTATGCAGAATATAAATTATCCCCTTGACTACGTCACACTCAACGACATCGTTATGCAAAACGATTACGTTATGTACCTTGACTTTGCCGAGTCGTTTCACGAGATGCTTGACGCGGAGCTTATAAGAGAAGAATGTAAGAACGAGTCGGGAGACCCTATGTATACCGTTACCGATAAGGGAAGGATCGTTGCCACCGAGCTCCATAGCGAGATACTCTCGTCTCTCCTTGATAAAAGTCTTGAGTGCGCCCTTCGTTATATTGACTTCAAAAAGAGAAATATCAAGGTGTCAAGTAGAGTAGAAAAGCGAGATGACGGCAGGTATAACGTCGTATGCATAATAAAGGAAAACGACGTGGAAATAATGCAAAATTGCGTTATCGTAGACACGGCAAACCGAGCGCAGAGAATGGAGGATAACTTCCGAGATCATCCTGAGGTCGTCTATAAAGGTGTAATGGCTCTTTTGTCGGGAAATATTAATTTTATATTTAATTGACATATTGCACAAAAAAGCATCTCTTGGCGAGATGCTTTTTTGTTAATCACTGATAATGCGTTGGCTGTGAAAAAGTAATATTAAACAAACTTTTTTAAAATATTTGTGCAAAAGGCACATTAATTTTTCTGGATGTGATTTTTGTGCACAAAAGAGAGGAGACCTTTTTGTGCAAAATCAACCACGGGTAAACGAATTGTGTCAAAATGTACAACTCTTTGGCGAAAAAAAAGTGTTGACCAAAATCTTCATTAATGATATAATTATTGTGATATATAGGTTTTTGTTTGATTATAAAGGGGTAAAATGAGTAAAAACAGTCAAGACCGCCTTTCTGAGAACTTTGTAGTGATCGTCGAGCTGATAAAAAGCGCGAGAGAGGGAAGTCAGGATGCCTTCGCTGAGTTGAAGCGAAGATACACCCCTCTTATTGAAAGCCAGATCTCAAAGCACACTCTGGCGGACATGTCGGCACAGGACGTTGATGATCTGCGAGAAGAAGCGACGTCTATTTTCGTAAATGCGGTGTGTAATTATGATCTTAGTGCTGAGGGCGTGGAGTTTGGGCTCTACGCAAAGATCTGTATAGGCAACGGCCTTGTTTCCTTTGTCCGTTCTTATCTGAGAAGAAAAAGTAAAACCGTAATTTCTCTGGAGCTTGCCGAAAAAGCTGCCGCAACGGGTAGTGATCCCTTGCAATCGCTTGTGGACAAGGAAAATGAGGAAGAGCTTATGCGAGCTATAAAAAAGTGCCTTTCAGACTACGAAAACCGTGTCTGGTGGCTGTACGTTTCGGGAATGTCGGTATCCGACGTTGCAGCGGCTATCGGAGAGGTGGACTCTAGATCGGTGTCAAACGCGATATACCGTATCAGAAGAAAGCTGCGGTCCAAAATTTCCGATCAGCGCAATTTTGAATAAATTCTCTTTGAGAGTTTATTATACATTTCTCCTTCACTGTAAAAGCGGAGTGACGGAGTACAAATCAAAGCGAGGTAAAAAACAATGTGCGAAAATGAAGTAAAAGTTGAAGGTATGGAAGAGGTTACCGAGGTAGTATACGAGGACATCACCCTTACCTGCAGAGATTGCGGTCAGGAGTTCGTATTTACCGCAGGTGAACAGGCTTTCTATGCTGAAAAAGGCTTTAAGAACCAGCCCAAGTGCTGCAAGGCTTGCCGCGACAAGAAAAAGAATGCCGAAAGAGGCGAGCGTCAGTACTTCATCGCTACTTGCAGCGAGTGCGGCGGCGAGGCAAAGCTTACTTTCCAGCCTTCCAGCGACAGACCCGTTTACTGCAGTAAGTGCTTCGAAGCAAGACGCTCTGCTCAGTAAAACTGTATTAAAGACACGGTAAACAAGTTGCGCTTTTAACTTCAGTTTATGATCGTCAATTTAATTATAGTTACAAAATACCCGTAAGCTCTTATGCTTACGGGTATTTTGTCGTGTTAAACGGTTCGAAATTTTTTGTCATAGCTCTTTTCGCTGAGCAGAGAAGCGTATAAAAACTCGCCCTCATCCGTTCCTATAGTCCGCGTTAAAAGCAGAAGACCAGCGTATATTGCAAGAGTAAGCAGAATGCCGAAGACGAGCTCCAATACTCCACCCAAATTCCAAGGCAGAGCAATAAGTATAAGCTTTGCGACGTTGGTAGCGCCAACGATGCAGATTATCGGCATAGCTACCTGATGGATCACGCGCGGCTTTATCTTGCTGACCGATATCATTTTTCCAAGACTTAGTGACGTGTTGAGTATCTCGGTCGCGTATATCGATATCACGTAGCCCCATATACCGATCATCGGGATCAGAGTCAGAGCAAATATACATGCGGTCAGTGTGTCGGCAATATTCACGTTCATCGAGTAGACCTGATGCCCAGTGCCCTTAAGAATAGCGTCTACGGCGCTGTCAATATACATAACGGGAACGAGAGGCGCAAGCACGCGGATATATAACGCGGTCTCCTCGTTATTGTATATCAGCATACCGAGCTCGTTGGAGAAAAACAGCATAATTCCCGCCACA
>SVRA01000064.1 GCA_015065075.1 Oscillospiraceae bacterium | reverse complement strand
GGGACTCTGTCCCACACCCTGCTTAAAACTTTTTGGAAAAAAGTTTTAAGAATTCAAAAACTTTCGATGAAAGAGGTTGTTGAGGTTGGGTTTTTTATATTGCTTTTTAAGTTTAGAGGGATAATCCGTAGTGTTTTATACTATCCTTGGGGAAGTTTTTGGGAGGCGCGGAACCCTTTTTTCAAAAAGGGTTCCGCAATCGCATCCTCCCTTAACCATTCTTGATCTTATAATAGTTCATCAGGCAGCCGGAGAGGAGGATCATTTTTTCTTCTTCCGTGAGGCCCTTGACGTAGAGGGTGAGGTCTTCGACGTCGCCTGATTTGCGTATGACCTTTGCGGTGAATTTTTCTGCGCCCGAGGCGATGGTATTTCTGATATTGGGTACGAAGACGCAGTCGCCGGTTTCGTACTCGAATTTAGTCTCGGGGTCGAGGGTGAAGGGGAGGATTCCCCAGTTAATGCAGTTGGAGCGGTAGCGCTTGGTTGCAAACTCATAGCAGATATTTGCAAATCCGCCGAGCACCTTCTGGCAGGAGGCTGCCTGCTCACGCGCCGAGCCGTCACCGGGCTTATTTGCGAAGACACACGAGCCGAACTGGGTGTTTTTGAGAAGCTCGTTGGCGTCACCGACCTTGGAGAGCGTTGCGATGAGCTTTTCACTCGCGTTGCCGTCTCTGCGCGACTTTTCCTCTGCGGCGACCGCCTTGGAGAGTCCTACGTACTCGGGAACGCGGCGCGAGAGGGTGAATTCTGCGAGTCTTCGGGGGTTGGAGCGCAGGGAGCTGGTCTCGCCCGAGGGGATGAGCTCGTCGGTGGTGGTTACGGGGTCGTGGATGACTGCGGTCAGCTCAACGAGCAGATTTTCGCCAAGCTCGTACTGATCGGGCCAGCTTGTGATATTTGGACCGAGAATGAGCTCTGCTTCGGGATCTGCCTTGCCGTAGCCGTAATAAACGCGCTTGTCGTAGACCGTTTTGTCAAATTCGTAATTTATGGGTGTGTAGTCGTAATCGATATCGGTTGCGGGAGTTATTTTACCTCCGTTTGCCGCGGTTGCCGCGATGCTTCTCGCATCCATCAGGGCAACGCCCGAGACCTGACCCTCGCCGGGCTTCGAGCCCTCGCGGTTGGGGAAGTTACGGGTGGTGTGGCGGAGAGAGAGTCCGTTATTTGCGGGGACGTCACCTGCACCGAAGCAGGGACCGCAGAAGGAGGGCTTGATCACTGCTCCGCTTGAAAGCAGGTCTGCCGAGACTCCCTCGCGGGTCAATGCCAGAGAAACGGGGATGCTTGTGGGGTAGACCGACAGATTGAAGTAGGAGTTGCCGACGTTGCCTGTTTTGAGGATCTCGGACGCCTCGACGATGCTATCGAACATACCTCCCGCGCAGCCTGCGATGATGCCCTGATCGGCAAGCACGCTTCCGTCGGGCTGGATCTTGGATACGAGGTCAAGGTCGCATTTCGGGAACTTGATTTTTGCCTCCGCCTCGACACGCGCGAGTATTTCCTTGGCGTTTGCGAGAAATTCCTTTATGGTATAAGCGTTTGAGGGGTGGAAGGGCAGGGCGATCATCGATTCCATTTTGCTAAGATCAATCTCGATCATTGAGTCGTAATACGCGACACCCTGAGGCTTAAGCTCCTTATATTCCTCGGGTCTGCCGTGGGTCTCGTAATGCTTTTTGACTACCTCGTCGGTCTCCCAGATCGACGAGAGGCAGGTGGTTTCGGTGGTCATTACGTCTATGCCGTTTCTGAAGTCGATGGGGAGATCTTTTATGCCGTCACCGACGAATTCAAGCACCTTGTTCTTGACGAATCCGCAGCCGAAGGTCGCGCCGACCAGCGCGATCGCAACGTCGTGCGGTCCGATGCCCTTGGGGGCTTTGCCCGTTACGTGAACGAGCACTACCTCGGGCGCTTTTATATCGTACGTGTCCTTGAGAAGCTGCTTTACAAGCTCGGGTCCGCCCTCGCCGACGCCCATAGTGCCGAGCGCGCCGTATCTTGTGTGCGAGTCTGATCCGAGGATCATTTTGCCGCAGCCTGCAAGCTCCTCACGCGCGTAGGAATGGATGACCGACTGATTTGCGGGGACGTATATGCCGCCGTATTTTTTTGCCGCAGACAGACCGAAAACGTGGTCGTCCTCGTTGATCGTACCGCCGACCGCGCAAAGTGAGTTGTGGCAGTTGGTGAGCGCGTAGGGGATCGGGAATTCGGTCAATCCTCCGATCCTTGCGGTCTGGATAATGCCGACATAGGTGATGTCGTGAGACACCATTGCGTCGAATTTTATTTTGAGGGCGCTGTCGCTGCCCGAAATGTTATGAGATGAAAGGATCTGATAGGCTATCGTGTTTTTGCGCGCCTCGGATGCGCTGACCGACGAACTTTCGCAGATCTTGCCGTTCTCGTAGAACACGCCTTTGTCAAAAAGCTTGATCATATTGACCTCCGGATTTTTTGGAATGGGAACATATTAATCCTTTTTATTATACCATTTGTTCATCCTTTAGTCAAGTGAAATCTAATCGTTTTTGAAGTTTTATGGAATTTTATTTCTTTGATTTGGATTGTTGAAGCGTGTTTCCTCACAAGTATGGGGGATTATGGCATTAAAATGGAGTTTTGGAGTGAAGAAATGCAGAAAATTGCCAAAAACACTTGCAAAAAGAAATTTCCTATGCTATAATTATATAAAAGATATTTAAACGGTGGCGCTTTGATCGCGCCGCTGGCTTTAGGAGTACTTATGGAAAAAATGAAAGGTTTCTTCAGGCAAAATCTGAAGCTTATATTGTTTGCTTTGTGCGGTCTGCTCATTGTGGCGGGGATTTTGATAATCGTTCTGTGTGGAGCCCAGAGTGACGGATTTTTGAAGGTGATGTTCATTATCTTTGGAATCGTTCTTGAGCTGCTTGCTTGCTCCGTCGCTTTTCTTGCAATAGTGACGGGTGGTGCGGAGTCTGCTAATTTCTTCTTGTATGATAACAAAAAGTCCGCCAACATTTCACTTGACGAATTGGATTTCGCGAAAGTTGACAGGAAGATGACCTTCGTTATGACGAATCTCACGGAAAATGCCTCTGAGGTTTGGTCAAAGAGAGTGATCTTTGCAGAGAATAGTGACGTTCTCCGTGAAAACGAGGCGTTGGTTCCTCTGGTTGCTTACAAGATGCTTTACGATCTCGCGGAGAGGGCGAACGAGTCTGTGTGGGAGTCATATCTTTCGGCAGACGCACTTGTGGTGGAAGACGTTGCCGCGGCGCTTGATCTTAATGGAGATAATGAGCTTGGTAACGCCTTCAAGTTTTTGTTTGAAAACGCGGCGGGAAGTTACGATCGCACGGCAAAGTTCCTTGCCGATAACAAGAAGTATATTCAGAGTAAAATGCTTAAATACATAAAGAACAATATCGAAAAGTTTTGATTAATTGATCTAAAAGCGGTTTCCTTGATCGATCGGGGAAGCCGCTTTTTTGCCGTTTTTAGCATATATTGCATTATATAATAAACAAAATGTAGATAAAACAATTATATGTTTATGGTTTGTGCCCAACAATAATGCGTTGACGAGGGATTCTTTTGTAATGATCGGAGGTTTCGTGAGCGCATTTTGTAATGCGCGAGAGTGATTTTTGTGAGGTTTGAGAGTGCATTTCCACGAGGGCTGAAAGTCGTTTTGCTTGTGAGAGAAGGTAGACGATCAAGAGGGGATGCCTTCTTTGCGAGGGGCGCGAGCGATCGCGAAAGGCGCTTTTGGGGTAGAAGGAAGCTAAATGATGTTTTGCAAGGATACGGAAAACCGACGAAGGATGATTTTACGTGCATGAAAAAACGTCGGTACAAGTTTTTGACTTCTTCAATAAATGGAAATAAATGTAAATGGCGCTCTTTTTTGGCAAAAGTGGCGGGAATGTGGTGCAGATTTGTTTTTTGTTGGAATAGACACGGGGTGAAAAACAATGTTTTTGTGAAAATTCAAAAAATATTAACAATTCAAAAAGTGCCAAAAAACATGCCTTGCTTTTTGTGCAAAGAGCACAAAATTCGGAAGCTTTTATCGATGCTCGAAAAGTGTGAGTTTGTTTTTGCAGACAAAGGAGGCAGGTAAATGAAATTTACGTGACGGTTTTGGAAGGGCTGACGTAAAAAAATCAAGTGGCATAGTTAACAAAAATGAATGGATTTTGGCTAAAAATTCACAAAGTTGCAAGAATTTAGGTAAATTTCATTTACCTCCAAAAAGAGGTTTTTGACGCGGTTTGACAACTTGCCAAAAAGCCGTTTTTGTGGTTTGAAAGAGGGGGTGAAAACGCGAGTTTCCTTTTTATTCACAAGACAATTTTGTTAAGGTTTGTAAACTTTGGGGCGCTTGACAAGTGGTACTTTTTATGTTATTATATATCAAAGGCTAATTGGGGTATCTCACACGCAAAAAGTGTGCGATGACCCGAATTTTTATTGACGTTTTTGTTGTGTCATATATTGAATGTAGCAAAAACGCTCGATATTTTTTGCTTTCGGTTCGCTTTTCGTGAATTTCGACGTTTGCAAGTGCCAATGTGACCGTTGTCTTTTTCGGCCGAACCGAGAATTTTGCATAGTGATAATGCTGATGCAGTATGATAGTCGGTTGAACCTTTTTGCCCTCGGGCGATCAGCGTCCGTTTTTGCGTTAGCTATACTCACGCGCGTACGTGCGTATAGCTAACGCAAAAACCAAGCCGAGTCTGAGTCATGCCGCACCGTTGGTAATACCTCCGTATAACACCGTCTATGGAGTCGACCAAAGGAATGCGCGCGGGCCACAATGTCATGCGGTTGGTAACGATTGCATCTCTGCTCGTTGCGCACGGTGTTATTAACGGAGCATTACCTAAAAGACGGACAGGAAACGTCTTGTCCAAAAAACAGCAGGAGGAATTTTTTATGAAGAAAACGAAATTTCGAAGACTTACGGCCTTGTTGCTTTGTCTGGTGTTCGTTATCGGCGCTTTCTCCGTAAACGCGGCGGCTACCGACGGTGAGGCAGGCGCGAACGGAGAAACGTCTAACGGAACAGGCACGACGGGGCCCGACTACAGTATCGATGATATGATCGAGCTGCTCGGTACGATCTCTTACGACCAGTACGTTATGACGAGTGACTTCGATAATGCGAAAGCTGCAGAGCACACGATCCATATCGACGCTGTGAATGATCTTATAGCCGAGAAGTCCGACGCGGATTACGTTGTTGATGATTACGAGGGAATAACCGCTATCGAGGCGCCCGGCGACGGCAAGCTGACCTGGAGCGTCAACGTTCCCAAAACGGCAAGATATACGATCACGATAGTCTACTATACGCTCGACGACGGAAAGGCGAGCTCGATCGAGAGAGTGTTCTCTATCAACGGAACGCTTCCTTTCAGCGAGGCGCGTTATCTTACCATTAAGAAGCACTGGGTCAACGATTACGAGGACGCTTCCTACAAGGGTAAGGATGCTGCCAAGGTAAAGACCGAGGCGGAAAAGGCGGGACTCTTCTGCCGTATGGACGGAGATACGCTTAAGATCCAGTATCCTGACACCTGGACTTCCGCTATCACTAATTTCTGTGATGAGTATGAAATAAGATTCGCTACGCTCGATATCATTAACAACGAGCTTCGTCCCTCGGCTTCGCAGACACCTACGTGGTCCGAGTACACTATGATCGACTCCACGGGATTCCATACCGAGCCCTTTGAGTTCGTTCTTGAGGAGGGCGAGAACACGATATCCCTTGAGGGTAAGAACGGAACGATCGCGATCTCTGAGATCATTCTCTCTCCCGCGGAGAATGTTCTTACTTATGAGAAATACTCTGAAAAGTATGAAGGCGAGCCCAAGGGCAGCGGCACGATCAAGATGGAGGCGGAATATTACGACGCTGCCTCCGACAAGACTATATATCCCATTGAGGACAGTGCAAGCGCACTCACCTCTCCTCACGACGCTTCGAGAACCGTTCTGAATACCATTGGTGGCGGTAAGTGGCAGTCTGCGGGACAGTGGGTGACCTACAAGTTCCGCGTTGAGAAGTCCGGTATGTACGAGCTGGTATTCCGCTTCAAGCAGGACGTGCTTGACGGTATGTTCGTCAGCCGTACGCTTTCTCTTTACAGCGAAGGTCTTGCAGAGGGGGCTGACGGTTATTACGACGGCGTTCCCTTTGAGGAGGCTCGAAACATAACTTACAACTACGGCGACAACTGGAAAGTTACCTCCGCTACCGACGGCGAGACCGCTTTCAACTTCTACTTCAAGGAGGGCGTTACTTACACGCTCAAGCTTGAGGTTACTCTCGGCGATATGGCTGACATAATCAACACCGTTCAGTCTGCGCTTGACAATATAAATGACGACTACCTTACCATTCTTCAGCTTACGGGTACCGAGCCTGACAGCTATCGTGACTACGGTTTCTCCAGAATTATTCCCGATACGCTTAAGAATATGGCTCTTCAGGCGATCATTCTTGACAACGAGAAG
This sequence comes from Oscillospiraceae bacterium, assembly GCA_015065075.1. Taxonomy (GTDB): domain Bacteria; phylum Bacillota; class Clostridia; order Oscillospirales; family CAG-272; genus SVTX01. The sequence continues at coordinate 3,195 of SVRA01000064.1, read as the reverse complement.
GACGCTGATAACGGTTATCCTATCGGTGTCGCTCAGCGCCTTACCGAGCTGGCGGGTCAGAAATCCTCCAACGTCGGTACTCTTCAGAAGGTTTCAGACATTCTTAAGGACATGAGCAGCGATGAGGATGAGATCGCGTCTTCTCTTGAAAGACTTAAGACTTACATCGGTACGCTTGGCACGTTCTTGTCCGATGCACAGACTCAGCCCCTTCAGCTCGACTATATCCTCGTTCAGCCCACGGAGCAGAAGCTCCCCAAGGCAAACGCTAATTTCTTCGTATCCTTTGGATATGAGATATCCCGCTTCTTCTGGTCCTTCTTCCGTGACTACGACCACGTAGGTGCTATGGAAGAGACTACCGACGAGAGCCTTGAAGTATGGCTCGCGACCGGTCGTGACCAGTTCCAAGTTATCAGAAGTCTTATCAACAGTGACTTTACTCCCGATGAGGGATATACCGTAGAGCTTAAGCTCGTTGCTCCCAATACGCTCTTGCCTTCTATCCTTGCAAATAAAGGACCTGACGTTTATCACGGAATGGGTCAGGCGGACGTTATCAACTATGCTATCCGTTCCGCGATCCTTCCCATTGAGGGCTTTGAGGGCTTTGAAGAGGTGACGAATTCCTTCAATGAGGCGGCAATGCTCGTTCTCGGTCTTGCTGACGCGGAGGGAACGATGCACTATTACGGTCTTCCTGAGCAGCAGGGCTTTGCGATGATGTTCGTTCGTATCGACGTTCTCGCGGAGGTAGGAATCCCGATCCCCGAGACCTGGGACGACATTATGGCGGCTGTTCCTAAGCTTCAGGCAAAGAACATGGAGATCGGTCTTACCACTGATACGTACATTCATCTTTATCAGGCAGGCGGTCAGCTTTACGCAGACGACGGTATGAGAGTTAACCTCAACTCCAAGCTTGCGCTGACTTCCTTTACAAAGATGTGTAAGTTCTTTACCGACCACGGCTTCCCCTACGTTTATAACGCAGCTAACCGTTTCAGAACCGGCGAGATGCCGATACTTATCGGTGACTACACGGGTCTTTACAACCAGCTTAAAGTCTTTGCTACCGAAATCGAAGGTAAATGGGTAATGGTTCCCGTTCCCGGAACACGTATGGCTGACGGCACTATAAACAATTGCGCCGTTTCTTCGGTCAACGCGTCCGTAGTGGTAAAGGGAAGTGAGGACAAGGCCGACGCGGCTTGGGCATATCTCAAGTGGTTTACCGGCCCCGATTGCCAGATCGAATATTCCAACGAGATGGTTGCCATCATGGGTCCCTCGGCTAAGCACAATACCGCTAACATCCAGGCGCTTGCGAGCTTGCCTTGGACTACCGATGAGTATTCCAGAATCAAGGCGCAGTTCGATAACCTCGCGTCTATACCCAACTACCCCGGTTCTTACATTATCGACCGTTATCTCAGCTTTGCGTTCCTCGCTGCTTACAACGACGGTGAAGGTCCTGCTCAGGCGTTGCTCAGCTACGTTCCTATTATTAATAAGGAAATAAGCCGTAAGCGCGCAGAGTTTGGTCTTGAAACTCTTGAAAAATATGCTACTCTTGCTGAAAAGCGCTGTGCTCAGGCAAAAGAAGCAGTTGAATTGCTCGCAGATAAGAACAACTCCTACGACGAGCTTAAAAAGAAAGTAAATTCGGCAATTCGAAGCGATGACAGCGTAACGCTCGATTCTCTGGCGGATACCGTTCTTGGAATGGTGAAGGGAGATTATTCCGAAACCATTAAGATCTCAACAAGTCCCGACATCGCAAAAATGAATGAAGACAAACTCCTGTACTATATCGCACAGGCACTCATAGGTGCGGCTGACGCGATAGATTCGTATTGATAAGTTTCCATCATTTAATATCTATAAAGGAGATCAAAAATGTCTAACAAAACGGCAGAAAAAAGAGCTGTTTCCCGTAAGGACATGACGATGAGACAGTGGATATGGAAGGAAATGAAGCGTAACTGGGTCGCTTACGTTATGGTTGCGCCCTATATGATCATTTTCACCCTGTTCACTATCTTACCCGTCTTGCTTTCGGTGTTCATCAGCTTTACAGATTTTAACATGCTGGAATTGCCTAACATCGTTTGGTTCGATAACTATATAAATCTTTTCTTCGATGATGATATATTCCTCACAGCATGTACTAATACTCTCATTTTTGCAGGTATCGTCGGTCCTGCATCCTACCTGCTTTCCTTCCTCGTTGCTTGGTTTATCAACGAGATCCCCCCGAAGATCCGTGCGGTAGTAACACTCGTATTCTACGCGCCCTCCATCTCGGGTCAGGTGTTCATGGTATGGCAGACGCTCTTTGCATCCGACTCTTACGGTTGGGTCAATGCTATATTGCTTAAATACAGTATAATTCCCACGGAGATCCCGTTCTTCCAGGACGCAAGCTACGTTATGCCTCTGTGTATCGTAGTCGCTCTGTGGACATCCCTTGGTACTGCATTCCTTTCGTTCATTGCGGGATTGCAGGGAGTTGACCGTTCGCTTTACGAGGCGGGCGCGGTTGACGGAATCAGAAACAGATGGCAGGAGCTTTATTACATCACGCTCCCCTCTATGAAGCCTCAGCTTATGTTCGGTGCAGTCATGGCTATAACCGGTGCGTTCGGTTTCGGATCGATAGTTACCGCGCTCTGCGGATTCCCCTCGGTCGAGTACTCCGCGCACACCATCATGCACCATCTTGAAGACTACGGTAACATAAGATATGAGATCGGTTATTCTTCTGCTATCGCGGTCGTTCTGTTCGCGATAATGATCGGAGCGAACGGCTTGGTCAAGAAGATCATTTCGAAGGTAGGTACGTAATATGGCAAAATTAAGAACAAGAAATCATAAAGTCGTACTTGCCCGTTCTGCAGGTGGCGACGCCGGTATTACCTTTTTGCTGGTTATCCTCGGCGTATTCATGTTCCTGCCTATGGTGTACGCAATAAGCCAGTCCCTTAAGCCCCTTGACGAGCTGTGGATGTATCCTCCCCGATTCCTCGTTCAGAAGATCACGGGATATAACTACAAATCGCTCTTTATGCTGATGGGTACTAACTGGGTTCCTTTCTCCAGATACATATTCAACACGGTGCTCACCTCGGTCGGCGGTACCTTCGGACATCTGTTTATCGCTTCCTTGGCGGCTTACACGATGGCGAAGATCAA
>SVRA01000063.1 GCA_015065075.1 Oscillospiraceae bacterium | reverse complement strand
GGCAGAGGTCTTGCGATAGTTTGCGATATACTCAACGTCGAAACAGTCATTATCGGAAGCGTTTTTGCACGATGCAGAGATCTGCTCGAGGAAAATGCGATCCGTGAATTCAGACGTGAGGCACTGCCTGCCGTGGCAGACAGTGTCGAAATAAAAACTCCCGCTCTTGATGAGCAGATCGGAGATTACGCTGCGATAGCAGTTGCAATGGAAGGTGAAAGATAATGAAGCATATTGATCTTATGATTGAAAGATACCCTGCACTTGAGGCTTGCCGTGAGTCGATCGAAGCAGCGGTAAAGGCTATCGTTGAAATGCATTCCCACGTGGGTACGCTCCTGATCTGCGGAAACGGCGGAAGCGCGGCGGATTGCGAGCATATATCTGGAGAGCTGCTCAAAGGATTTCTGAAGAAAAGACCCCTTAATGCCGATCAGGCGGCAGGCTTACCCGAGGATATAGCGGCAAAGCTTCAGGGCGGCATCAGAGCGATCCCTCTGACTTCTCTTTCGGCACTTGGTACGGCGTTTTCAAACGATGTTGATCCCGAGCTGATATATGCGCAGCTTGTCTACGCATACGGCACGGAAAATTGTGTTTTCCTCGGTCTTTCCACGTCGGGTAACGCTAAAAACGTTTGCGCGGCTGCAAAGGTTGCACGCGCAAAGGGTATGAAGACGATTTCAATGACCGGAGAACGCGGCGGCATGTTAGCAGAGCTTTGCGACGTTGCGATCAAGGTCCCCGAGAGCGAGACGTACAAGGTTCAGGAGCTTCACCTCCCCGTTTACCACGCTATATGCGCGGAGGTTGAGGAGATCATTTTTGGGTAAATATTCAGGCACCTGTGGCGCGTTTGCCACAGGTGCCCTTTTGTCTGCATCAGCAGGATTTAAAATTATATATCGGTTTTATTATCTGCTCGATTTCAACACTTTCCTCGATTTGAGATAATATTGCTTCGGGAGGCTTATAAGCCATAGGACACTCGTCAAGAGAGCCTGTTTGTGCGGTTGTTGTATAAATTCCCTCCATTTGTCTTTGGAATTCTTCAACTGTAAAAGCAAATTTTGCTTCGGTTCTGTTGCAGGCTCTTCCGGCTCCGTGAGGTGCAGAAAAATTCCACTCGGGATTGCCAAGTCCTCGTCCAATAATTGCGCCGTCTCTCATATTCAACGGGATTATCAATCTTTCATCAAGGCGTGCTGATATTGCACCCTTGCGCAAAATCATACGATCTGTGTCAATATAATTATGAACACAGGAAAATCTGTCTTTTTCCGTTAGGCTCATTTTGCTGCATATTGTTTTGGCTATCGTTTGTCTGTTGAGATCTGCGAATGCGGTAACTATAGAAATATCTTGAAGATATTTGTCAAAGAGCTCTCCCTCGAGAATAGCGTCCTCATATCTTACCTTAACGTCACTTTTGCGCTCTCGCTTCTCTGCTCGGCAAAGATATTCATCGTTTGAACGGCGGTCGTGATTCGAGCGCCTTTTCATCTTTTTACATTGATAGCGGTAAGCCTGTTCTTGATAATAGCTTGCCACGTCACTGCCGAGCTGTCTTGAGCCCGAATGAATGACCAGCATAAGTTCGCCTTGCTCGCTTCGGTCAAGCTCAATAAAATGATTACCGCCGCCGAGAGTTCCAAGACTTCGCATAGCGCGGGTTATATCCACTTTATCTTTGCAATATAATGAGCTCAGATCAAACTCTGCTATCGGTAGCTCGTGTATTTTGGCTCCGCAAGGGATGCTTGAGTGGATTGCTTCGTCGAGCTTTTTCAGATCTACCTCTGTTTCTTGCAATATCACGACTTCCATACCGCATCCGATATCCACGCCGACAAGCGCCGGATTAACTCTTCGGGATAATGTCATAGTCGTGCCGACCGCAACATTTTTTCCCGAATGCGTGTCGGGCATAATTCGGATTTTACTGTCAGAATAAGCCTCTTCCCTCAACAGCGAAGCGATTTGAGCTTTCGTTGAATTATCGATCTTCTCCGCATAAATTGTAGCGGAGTTCCTTTTTCCTTTTATTTTGATCATTATTTCTCCTATTAAGTTTGTAATTTAAAATTGATTTTGATAAAATATAAGTTGCAGACATAATGATCAACTCCTTTTCTTGAATTTTTACACAAGAATTATAACACAAAAAGTTTTGTGTGTCAACAGAAAAATCGGCATACGTCGGTATGCCGCATTACTGTTGTTTCTATAATCAACAATAACTGTGAGTGGAATAAAAAATTCTCGGCTCTACTATAAGTAGAACCGAGAAAATTTGCTTATTTCTCAATGCTTTTCATAATGTCGTTGACGATCTCACCTGCCATGATGAGTCCCATAACGGAGGGTACGAACGAGAGGCTGCCGGGCACGGTTTTACCGCTTTCGTAGTCTATTACTCCGCTCTTTCGCGGCTCCTCCTTTGAATAAACGACCTTGAGCTTTTTTACCCCTCTTGCTTTAAGCTCACGCCTCATAACGCGAGCGAGAGGGCAAACGCTCGTGTCGTTTATATCTGCTACCTCAAATAGCTCGGGGTGAGTCTTATTCCCTGCGCCCATTGCGGAAATTACGGGGATACGGAGCTTGTATGCGCGTTCAATTATCTCAATCTTTGCGCTGACGGTGTCGACCGCATCGGCGATATAATCGTATCCCGAAAGATCGTATTCGTCTGCATTTTCGGGAAGATAAAAAACGTTGTACGCGTTCACCTTACATTCGGGGTTGATGTCGAGCATTCTCTCTTTCATAACCTCTACCTTAGGACGTCCCACGGTTGAGTGAAGCGCGATTATCTGACGGTTTATGTTGGAGAGTGAAACAGTGTCGCGGTCGAAAATGTCTATGCTTCCGACTCCTGCGCGCACAAGCGCCTCGCAGAGATAGCCGCCGACTCCGCCGACTCCGAAGATCGCCACTTTCGCGTTATTCAGTTTTTCAACAGCACTCTCGCCGTAGACGTAGGCTGTACGCGACATTTCTTCCCTGATCGGCATTAAAGTCACCTCCAAATACTTTCTTTAGAATATTTTAGCATATTTTCAAAAAATAATCAAGTCCATACTTTACAAAAACCAAAAAATAGTGTATAATTATTGGGTACATCACATATTTTGAGGTTTTTGCGATGAATGAAGAGCATCTTATTGAAAGAGAAAAGTCAAGTGAGCTGATATTTGACGGCAAGGTACTTCATCTGTATCGCGACGAGGTGATCTTACCCGACGGAAGCGAGTCTATTCGCGAATACTGTAAGCATAACGGCGGAGTTTGTGTTATTCCCGTTACCGACGAGGGAGAGGTCATCTGTGTCCGTCAGTACAGATACGCTCACCGCAAGTGTGTGCTTGAGATCCCCGCAGGAAAGCTCGAGGTCGGCGAGAAAAACGATATTCGTGCGGCTGCTCTGCGCGAGCTCAAGGAAGAGACAGGCGCAGAGTGTGACGAGCTTATTTATCTTGGCGAAATGTACCCCTCCCCCGCACTGCTCAGCGAGGTCATATATATGTACTTTGCTCGCGGACTTAAATTCGGAGAAAGTCACCTTGATGAAGACGAATTTCTCGAATGTGAGCGCATCCCGCTTGAAAAAATGGTCGAGATGGTCTGCTCGGGAGAGATAACCGACGCCAAGACACAGATCGCCGTTCTGCGAGTCTGGAAAATGCTTAAAGAAGAAAAAAATAAAGCTTGATATACGAAAGGAATTATTACTATGGCAAAAATTATCGGTCCCGGAAGCTGTAACGTAGACCTTACCGGATATGCAAATCACCTTCCCGTTGCGGGAGAGACCGCGGTTGGAGATCTTATTCGCACAAGCCCCGGAGGAAAGGGCTCTAACCAGATGGTAGCGGCGCACATGTCGGGTAGCGAGGCATTGCTTATCGCATGCATCGGCGACGACGCGCTTGCTAATTGCCTCCATGATTTTTATGATGAAAAGGGCTTTAGCAAGAAGTACGTAAAGGTATGCAAGGGCGAAAACACGGGCACGGCGATCATAGAGATCGACAAGGTCGATGCGCAGAACAGAATCCTTATCGTCAGAGGCGCAAACCTGGTGCTTTCTGCGGACGACGTAATGGCGGCAGAGGCAGATTTTGCCGATGCGGACGTTGTTCTTACCCAGCTTGAGACCACCGACGAGCCTATTTATGCTGCGGCAAGACTTGCCAAGAAATACAACAAGCCCTTCGTGCTCAACCCCGCTCCCTACCATCCCCTTGATGCCGAGCTGCTATCTATGGTAGACTACATAACCCCCAACGAGACCGAGGCAGGATATCTTACGGGTATTGAAATCAATTCGATCGACGGCGCGAAGGCTGCGGCTAAAAAGCTTCTCGCTTCGGGCGTTAAGAACGTTATAATAACTCTCGGCGTAAACGGAGCTTATTATACCGACGGAGCAAAGGAGATCCATGTTCCCGGTATCAAGGTAAAGGCGGTTGAGACCACGGGCGCAGGTGACGCGTTCAACGGCGGCTTCGTTACTGCAATCGGCGAGGGTATGGACGTTGAAACGGCGCTCAAGTTCGCTAACTGCACTGCCGCTATTTCGGTCACCCGTCTCGGTGCGGCGCAGTCAATGCCCTCTCGCGAGGAAATTGACGCTTTTATGAAAGAAAAGTACGGAATCTAATATATAAAGAAAACGGCAATCTGCTATGGGCAGGTTGCCGATTTTCTTTTATCTCAAAAATTTAAATCTGTGTCTTAACTTTACAAAGTAGAACGTTATCAGTCTTGTAAGCGCGATATCATAGATGACAAACACCACGTTGACAAGCGCGTAAACTCCGAATGCAAAAATTTCGCCGACGCCTTCCCCACCAAAGATATAGACGAAAGCATCTATCAGGTTTCCGTCGGTCTGACCGAAAAACAGGAAATATGCGAGCGCAACGCTGATAAGCAGCGCTACGTTCAGGATCACAAGCTTCAATCCCCACGCGATCGGCTTTTTCAGTCGTTCCAGCTTTTCCTTAAGTATCGGATAGTATCCAAAAAACAATAAGTAGAACCATCCGCCCATAGTGTACGGCATAAGTATCACTGAAAGCAGACTCGTTACGGCATATAAAAGCCATGGATATGCTCCGCCGAGCTCAATCACGGCAAATATGCAGAAAAAAGAAGCCAATGCCGCTACCGACAGATCAAGCACCTCGATCACAGATCCGAGAAAGATCAAAGCCACGCCCATTGCTGCTAAAAGCGCCGCAAGGGTCATTTTTTTCGTTTTATGAGAAACTCCACGAGACACGGCAATCCTCCTCTCTCAAGAAGCATTAACAGCAACGGATCAGGTCGCCACCCATACATTCGCAGCAGCAGTCCGCGCAGATAAGCGTCTGACAAACGTCACAGCCCGAGCAGCCTGCGGAATTGTTCGTATTGTATCCGCTGCCGTATCCTCTTGCTTGCATATTGAGACGGTCAAGTGCCGCGCGGTATTCCTGGTTTGTGGGGTCCATCATACACGCAGTATTTATCATTCTCTGCGCGTCGACGTAGTAGCCCCTCTTTATAAGCACGCAGCCCATAAGATAATGCCACTCTGCCGCGCGGTCGCCCTCGTTTATATTGTTGAGCTCTGCCTCTGCCGCGCTAATGTTGCCCGAATTGATGTTTCTGCGCACGTTTGCGTAGTTATATCCCGAAGAATTACCCGAGGAGCTGCTACGCGAGCCGCTATATGAAGAATTGTAGGAGCTTCCGCGAGATCCCGATGAGCGAATCTTTTGGATCTCCTCGTATGCAGAGTTGACTTCCTTCATCTTCTCTTCCGCAAGCTCCTTGAGGTCCCCGTCGGAATACTTGTCGGGATGGTATTTGCGGGCAAGCTTTCTGTAAGCTTCTTTAATTTCGTCGTCGGTTGCGCTGGGAGACACCCCTAGCACCTTATACGGATCCTTGTAGTCAGCCATTTTTATTTAACCTTTCGTTTTTTATCTCTTGAAGTCTTTTTGCCCTGTCGCTTGGTTTTACCGTCAAGCTCAAGGACACGGTCAGCCACGTCGGGCATGCCACGGTAGATTATATTCTTTATTATACCCTCGATATTTGGATTTTCACCAAATTCGATGAGATCAAATGCGGGCTCTGCCGCCAAAAGCTCAAGTCTCAGCGAGGTGGCAACGGCACGTTTTTTATCTTCATCAAGCATGTGTGCGCCGTACAGACATATAAACGGATTGAATCTTTCGTTTTTCAGATCTCCGTCAAGGTCGTCCACAGCGTCGACGATGTATATCCATTTTCCTATATGCAAGCCGATATTGCGAAGTATCTTCGCACCATCTCCCTCAACACCATAGGAAAGTATATCGGCAAGCAACTCTCCAAAGCGGTCTGCGGGGGCATCGACCGAAGGAAGCTTCTCTTTTTCAACATCGGCAAGCTTTTTGAGCCCATTGCTTATTTGTTCATCGAGCTTTGCGTATTGCTTGAGCGCTTTTTTGCGCATCTTTTTTGCCAAGGGCTTTGTCAAGCGTGCCTTTAATTTTTTAATTCCCTTTTCGTCGTTCAGATCGTCTGCAGTCTTGCCCCAGACGAGCAATGCCGAAGCATAGGCGCAGTATGCAAGAGAATCGCAAAAATCGAGATATACGCGCTTTTTGAATGGGTGCGCGATACATCTTCCCGTCTTTATCGCAGGATCTTCTCCCGATATCGCAAGGCGTAAAAGAGCCAGAAAGACCATATCGTAGCTCAGGGTCATTCGCGAACATTGTCCCGTGCATTTGCCCTGCGCGCGACACATCCCACAATAGACTGCCTTGTAATATTCGTTTTCGCGCACACGCAGCTCGGGCGTGTCGGTACGGATATATCCGAACATAGCTCTTCTCCATGGAAATCACATAATATATCTTATAATACACTATTTGTAAGAAAAAGGCAAGAGCTTTTTGTAAACATTTCTTGAGTTTGTGTGAATTCTGTGTGTTTTCGGGCGTTTTTGCGTCGAATATAGTTTGGGATCGGGATTTAAGAGCTGTTTTTTTTATTTTTATTGCATATTTTTGCGAAAATCTCTTGAAAAATCAGTAAAAATAGGTTATACTATAATTTGGTATAAATTTGTAATAATTTTTGGAGGAAAACTAATAAAATGTCACTTACACTTAACAAATCTACAAAATTTGACGGCGTTAAGGGTCCTGTGCTGACTATCGTTATGGACGGCGTAGGTCTTGCTCCCAACACCGTTTCCAATGCGGTCGCTACTGCATATACTCCCAATCTTGATGCGATTATGGCGAACTATCCTATGGTTGCTCTCAAGGCGCACGGAACTGCCGTTGGTCTTCCCTCTGATGACGATATGGGTAACAGTGAGGTCGGTCACAATGCTCTCGGCGCAGGTCAGGTGTTTGCGCAGGGTGCAAAGCTCGTTACACAGAGCATTGAAAGCGGTAAGATGTTCGCTTCGAGCACTTGGCAGGAGGTTGTTGGCAACGTTAAGGCAAACCATTCTACTCTGCACTTCCTCGGACTTTTCTCCGACGGTAACGTTCACTCTCACATCGATCACCTCAAGGCTATGATCGCAGAGGCGAAGGCAGAGGGCGTAGAAACTATCCGCGTTCACATTCTTATCGACGGACGTGACGTGGGTGAAACAAGTGCTCTCGAGTACATCGATCCCTTTGAAGAATATATCGCTTCCCTTTCTGACGCTAATTGTAACATCAAGATCGCAAGCGGTGGCGGACGTATGAAGATAACCATGGACAGATACGAGGCAGATTGGTCTATGGTAGAGCTTGGCTGGAAGACCCACGTCCTTGGTCAGGGCAGACAGTTTGCAAGCGCTCACGAGGCAGTGGAGGCATACAGATCCGAGCTTCACGTTATCGACCAGGATCTTCCACCCTTCGTTATTGCCGAGGACGGCAAGCCCGTTGGTACCGTTGAGGATGGCGACAGTGTGATCTTCTTCAACTTCCGCGGCGACCGTTCTATTGAAATCTCCAAGACCTTCGACGCTCCCGTTGATGCATTCGATAAGTTTGACAGAATTCGCGTTCCCAAGGTAGTATACGCGGGTATGCTCGAGTACGACGGCGACCTTCATATTCCCGCAAAGTTCCTTGTAAATCCCCCCGAGATCACCGAAACTATGGGTGAATATCTCGCGAACACGGGTGTTAAGCAGTACGCTATCTCCGAGACCCAGAAGTACGGTCACGTAACTTATTTCTGGAACGGAAACAAGTCGGGTAAATTCTCCGATAGACTTGAGACCTACGTTGAAGTTCCCTCTGACGTCGTTCCCTTCGAGCAGAGACCCTGGATGAAGTGTGCAGAGATCACCGATAAGCTCATCGAGGCGCTTGAAAGTGGAGCATACGACTATTACAGAGTCAACTTCCCCAACGGCGATATGGTCGGTCATACGGGCTCTCTTGCAGCTACAAGATGCTCCATGGAGGCGCTTGACCTTCAGCTCGGCAGAATTCTTGCCGTAGTTGACAGACTCGGCGGCGTTGCGCTTATCACCGCAGACCACGGAAACGCCGACGAAATGTTCGAGATGGACAAGAAGACGGGTCAGCCCAAGGTATCGAAGGACGGCAAGATGAAGGCAAAGACAAGCCATACACTCAACAAGGTTCCCTGCATCGTTTACGATAACACCGATGCGAAGAATCATTACACCGTAAAGGCTGACGAGGGCAACTTCGGTCTTTCTAACGTTGCGGCAACTATGGTAAACCTTATGGGTTACGAAGCTCCTGCAAAGTGGGATGAGAGTGTTATTGAATTGAAATAATATATAACAAAAACATCGGGAAGGACAAGCACCTTCCCGATATTTTTTAGCTAAAATTTCTTATTTCTTTCTCTTAAAGAAAACCACTGCTGAACCGATGAGCGAAGTTGCCATAAGTACCAGTGCCGAAGAAGAGATCAATGAACTGCATCCTCCAAAAAGTCCGCCGAGTGCCATAAGTTTTTCCTCCTTAAATAATATTTTTATGATTGTAACTTAATATCCCCGACCTACCGAGGATGCCAAGAGCAGCATAATGAGAAATAGACCGATTGCCGCCCCGAACATAATATTTCCAATCATTTGTATTTTTTTAGAATCGGGATATTTCAGCGCTATGATATTCGAAATAATAGCTGCGACTGCAAATGCTATAGATACGTATGTGGGAATAGAATTAAATCCATCGCGCATATTTTCAAACATACTGTGTCTGAATATTACCTCAACAAATTCTCCCGTTTCACGATCAGGTAGATGTCCAACACCCTTGAAGATCTTAATAAACCACAATGGGATTGTAGCGAATGATAAAGCTATTTTGCCTATACAAAACACGGGTTTCTTCATAAAGCGATCCTTCTATATGTACTAAAACAAAGTTTACTTCTTCATTTCTATATACGGCAATACCTCAAAGCCGCATTTTTTATACAGTCTGATCGCGCGCTCGTTCTCTTCCTCAACCTCTAAACGAAAAATGCAGTCGGTGTATTTGTCGGTGATAAAGTCGAAAAATGCCTTGCCAAGCCCCGCGCCTCTGTACTCATCTTTAAGGTAAAGATCCTCGACCCAGATACACGGCTTACCAAATTCGGTAGAAAAGCTTTTTGCTATCATAGCGTATCCCTGCACGTTGCCATCATCCTCGAATACGTAGCCCTCAAGGTAGGGACTGTCATTTACACAGTTGTCTATATCGTTGGAAAAGATCTCCTCAGAGCCGTTACTCAGCACCGCAGGCGAGGCATAGAAAACCCTCATCATCTCCATAATGCAGGGCTTGTCTTCTTTCGTCATAATTCTTATTGTGCTGTTCATTTGTTTGATCTCCAATAAATCGGGATTTTATTTTGTTACTCCCCATAAACAATATAGCAAGTCAGACCGTTCCCTTTTATATAAACAGACTGACAGCCGCCATCCATATTTAATGA
>SVRA01000004.1 GCA_015065075.1 Oscillospiraceae bacterium | reverse complement strand
CGCTGGTATCCGCGTTTAAAAAGGAATACGGAAACAATACTAACGTAAGAGTGCATATCGACCCTGCGAAAAAGGACGTAAGAGTATTTCAGCAGAAGGAAGTCGTTGAGGTGGTAGAGGATCCCGCAACACAGATCTCCCTCGTAGACGCAAAGGCTATGAGTAAGAGAAACGTGCTTGGCGGCACGGTCGAATTCGAGGTAAAGACCAAGAATTTCCGCCGTCTTTCCGCAGGCGCGGCAAAGTCTGTCATCATTCAGGGAATACGCGAGGGCGAGCACAGAGCTATGCAGGAGGCGTATGAGTCCAAGCGCGAGGAGATCATCACCGCAACCGTACAGAAGATAGATTACGAAACGGGCAATATCCTTCTTGACACGGGTACGGGTCACGCGACCCTTCTTCGTTCCGAGCAGATCCCGGGCGAATACTATGAGGTCGGCGATAAGATCAAGGTGTTCATTCAGGAAGTAAACAAGGAGCTTCGCGGACCTCTGGTTACTCTTTCGAGAGTTCATTCTGGTCTCGTAAGACGTATGTTTGAGCTTGAGATCCCCGAGATCACAGACGGTATCGTAGTTATCAAGGGCGTTTCGAGAGAGGCGGGCTCGAGAACCAAGATCGCAGTCTACTCGAGAGACGAGAGCGTTGACGCAGTCGGCGCTTGTATCGGTGCTCACGGAATGAGAATAGACAGTATTCTCAGCGAACTCGGCGGCGAGAAGATAGACATCATCAACTATAGCGAGGATCCCGCAGAGTACGTGACCGCAGCGCTTTCTCCCGCAACCGTTATCTCCGCGGAGATGGAGAGTGAGAGATTCTGCCGTGTCGTAGTTGCTCCCGATCAGCTTTCCTTGGCGATCGGCAAGGAAGGACAGAACGTTCGCCTTGCGGCAAGACTCACCGGTATCAAGATCGATATCAATGCCGAGGGACTTGAGAAGGCTCCCAGAAACAACTGATAAGGCTTTTGAAAAAAGTTTATAAAAATGGAAAATAATAATCAGAAAATGCGCAAGGTTCCGATGCGTCAGTGCCTCGGATGCAACGAGCATAAGCCGAAGCGCGAAATGATAAGAGTCGTAAGGACTCCCGAGGGCGCGGTCGAGCTCGATTTCGTCGGCAAAAAGTCAGGCAGAGGAGCATATATTTGCCCCAAAAGATCCTGCTTTGCAAAGGCGAGAAAGTCAAAGAGAATAGAGAATATTCTCGAGGTAAAGCTCCCCGAGGAGATCTACGACGCGATGGAAAAGAGCATTTCGGAGGCTGAAAATAATGGCTGACGAAAAGAACCTGCTTGGGCTTATCGGCATCTGTAAAAGGGCAGGCAAGACCGTCGTCGGAGTGCCGATGATATGCGAGCATTTGCAGAAATACCGTAAGAAGCGTCCGATCGGCGAAGAGAAGACGACCGAGCTGATTGTCATCGAAGCGTCGGACACCTCAAACAATACGCATAAAAAAATCAGCGACAAATGTATATACTATAAAGTGAAGCACGTGAGAATAGAGTCGAGTTGCGAAATTTTGGGCAGAGCAGTCGGCAAGAGTGCTGTCGCGGCGGTGGCTATAGCAGATGAAAGCTTTTGCCGCGCGATCTTGGGAAAGCTTCCCGAGGACAATTAAAACATTGCAGTAAACCGGAAAGGTATGGGTATAATTTATGGCAGTAAAACCTCAGATCAAAGCGAATCAACTTGCAAAGGATCTCAATCTTAAGAGTAAGGAAATAACCGACATAATGGCGGGAAAGGGAATCGAGCTGAAGACTCAGAAAGCACTTGAGCCTCACGAGTTCGACGTTCTTTTCGACGCGCTTACGTCGGCTTATCAGATCGAAGGAATCGACGATTATATAGACGGAGTCACCTTCATTCCCTCCAAGCTTGAAAAGGTGGAGAAAAAGGCTCCCGCAAAGGCAGAGCCCACAAAGGAGATTGCCGTCGAGGAAAAGAAGACCGAGGAGCCTGCAAAGGCAGAATCGGCAGAAAAACCGAATAAGAGCGAGAAGCCCTCTCCCAAGAGTGAGAAGGCGGCACAGCCCGAAAACAAGGTAAAGGAGACTGTCGCTGCCAAGACAGAATCCGAGCCTAAGAAGGACAACAAGGAAGAGAAGAAGACTCCCGAGGCGGCTGCTCCCGCTGTAAAGACTCAGCCCAAGGTCGACAGAGCAGAGGCGCTTGCACGTGCGGCGGCAATAGAAAAGGCTGCACAGCAAAAGGCGGCGCAGAGAGCTGCGCAGAATGGCGCTCAGGATAATAGACAAAGACCTGATAATAATAGAAGAACAGAGGCTCCCCGTCGTGACAGACCCGCATTCGAGCAGAGACCTCAGGGTCAGCAGACTCAGCAGCGCAATCAGCCGCAGACGAACGACCGTTTCTCGCGTATGGGAACTCCCAACTTCGATAGACAGGCGGCTCCTCAGAGAAGAGACGACCGCAAGCCTCAGAAGCCTCAGTTCAATAATAACAGAGGCGGAATGGATAAGGATGATTATATCCCCTCTGCACCCAGAGAGAAGTTTCAGCCTCAGGCAATAGTCCGCGCGCAGACCCCCAAGGGCGGCGACGGTACAAGCAAGAAGGGCGCGGCAAAGACCGTCGATATCCGTACTTCTAACGTCGATCTTTCCAAGTACGACGAGAAGCTCGATACCTTCGTTTCCGAAAACGAGAGAGATTTCCGCGGCGGAAACCAGAAGCTCAAGAAGCAGCAGAATCAGTCCAGACAGGAAAATACCTTCGGCGGCAAGGGAAAGAACGGCAAGAAGGGTGGTAAGCCCGAGCATAAGCAGCCCGTGACCATCATCAAGGGTCCCTTGAAGGTGCAGATCCCCGAGGAGATCATCGTCAGCGATCTTGCGGCAATGCTCAAGGTCACCGTCGGTGAGGTCATCAAGAAGCTGATGCTTCTCGGCGCAATGGCAACCGCCAACCAGACCATCGACTTCGACACCGCGGCGCTCGTTGCCGTAGAGTGCGGAGCAGAGCCCGAAAAGGCAGTAGTCGTTACTATCGAGGAAAAGCTCTTTGACGAGACCGAGGATGCTCCCGAGCAGCTCGAGACCCGTGCTCCCGTAGTCTGTGTAATGGGACACGTTGACCACGGCAAGACCTCGCTTCTCGACGCGATCAGACATACCAACGTAACCACCGGAGAGGCAGGCGGTATCACCCAGCATATCGGCGCTTACAGAGTAAAGATCAACGGTCAAGATATCACCTTCCTCGACACCCCCGGACACGAGGCGTTCACCGCAATGCGTGCCCGCGGCGCACAGTCCACGGATATAGCGATCCTTGTCGTAGCGGCAGACGACGGCATCATGCCCCAGACTGTCGAGGCGATCAATCACGCAAAGGCGGCAGGAGTAGATATTATAGTTGCTATCAATAAGATGGATAAGCCCACTGCAAATCCCGACGCGGTCAAGCAGGAGCTTACAAAATATGACCTCGTTCCTGAGGAGTGGGGAGGAGACGTTATCTGCGTTCCCGTATCTGCTCTTACAAGAATGGGTATAGAGGACCTTCTCGAGAACGTTCTTCTCGTAGCAGAGGTCAAGGAGCTCAAGGCTAATCCCAACAGACGTGCAAAGGGTCTTGTTATCGAGGCGAAGCTCGATAAGGGACGCGGACCCGTTGCTACCGTCCTCGTTCAGAACGGTACGCTTCATAACGGAGATATCGTTATCGCAGGTACGTCCGTAGGACGTGTCAGAGCTATGACCGACCATAACGGAAAGCTTCTCAAGGTCGCAGGTCCTTCGGTTCCCGTTGAGATCATCGGTCTTGCCGAGGTTCCCACCGCAGGCGACGAGTTCGCGGCAGTTGAGGACGAGAGAATGGCAAGAGAGCTTGCGGATCAGAGAAGGTCCAAGGCTAAGGAGGAATACTTCAAGGCTAACGCAAGAGCAAACCTTAACGACCTGTTCGCTCAGATCAGCGAGGGTATCAAGGATCTCAATATCATCGTCAAGGCAGACGTCGTAGGCTCTGCCGAGGCGGTCAAGGCATCGCTTGTCAAGCTGGCAAACGAGGAGGTAAGAGTCAACGTTATTCACTCCGCAGTCGGAGGAATTACCGAGGGCGACGTTACCTTCGCGGCGGCATCCAACGCGATCATCGTAGGCTTCAACGTCCGTCCCGATAAGGCGGCGCTTGACTCTGCCGAGAGACAGGGCGTCGATATGAGAATGTACCGTGTCATTTATCAGTGCATCGAGGAGATCGAGGCAGCGATGAAGGGTATGCTTGCTCCCAAGTTCCGCGAGAACCTTCTCGGTCACGCCGAGGTTCGTCAGACCATCCACGTACCCAACGTCGGCACGATCGCGGGCTCGTATATCCTTGACGGTAAGATCGCGAGAAATGCGCAGATCCGTGTCGTCCGTGACGGCGTGGTCATCTTCGAGGATAAGATCTCGTCGCTCAAGAGATTCAAGGACGATGCCAAGGAGGTAGCTCAGGGCTACGAGTGCGGTGTCGGTCTCGAAAGATTCAACGACATCAAGGAGGGCGATATTCTCGAGGCATTCGTGATGGAGGAGATCGAGAGATAAGCCTAAAACCAAATTTGAATATTCACACAAATATTCAAATTTTAAACAAAATATTCACTACAGTACGGATATAATTCCCGCGCAGATCAGAAATGCAGGCTCATATCGGTGAGCCTGCATTTCGGATTTAAGACCTTAGTGTTAGGAGGTGAGAAAATGACTTTTGAAAAATCCTGCGGCGCCGTGGTTTTTCGCAATGAGCGAAAGGACGGAAAGCTGCAAAGGTACGTGCTTATGATAAAGCACTCGGAGCACGGACACCATTCGTTCCCGAAGGGACACGTCGAGGTGGGCGAGACCGAGAAGATGACTGCGGAAAGAGAGGTTCATGAGGAAACCGCAGTTCGCATACATATCAACGAAAAATTCAGACAGCCCGTTTATTACAGACCCAAGCCGGGAGTAAAAAAGGAAGTCGTTTATTTTCTCGCCTTTACAAGACAGACCGAGATAAAAGCTCGTCCGGGAGAGGTCGCAGAGGTCGATTGGATACCCGTTGAACAAGCGGAATCGTTGCTCACTCACGGCAATGATAAGAAGGTCTTGTCGCTCGCAATCGAGTATATCGAGGGCAAGCGCTGATATCCCTTTCGTTCGAAACTAACGGACGAACCGCTGCTCAAATTGTGTATAAATATACACTGTTTGCTGATATCAAACGACATAAAGAAGCGTTCAAGGCATCGAAAGGATAGCCTCGAACGCTTCTTTTTTTGAAAATTTATGCCCCGAAAAGAGCAAAAAGACCATTTGTCACCATACAGACAACAATACCGCAGATCGTTGGAATTATCACCGCCGCCAGAGTCCAAAGCCAGCTTCCCGACTCCTTTTTTATCGTCAGAAGCGTGGTCGCGCACGGCCAATGGAAAAGCGAGAAAAGCATTGTACACAAAGCGGTTTTGATCGTCCAACCGTTGTCGACAAACAGCGTTTTGAGTTCAAAAAGTGAGCTGTAATCGGTGAGCATATTTGCCGACGTGTACGCCATAATAATTATCGGAATAACTATCTCGTTTGCGGGCAAAGCGAGAATAAACGCCAATAATATCACCCCGTCAAGCCCCAAAAGAGATGCAAACGGATCAAGAAGATCCGAGCAAACAGCCAATAAACTTGACTCTCCAAAATAGAGATTTCCCATAAGCCATATAAGGATTCCCGCAGGCAGCGCCGAGATTACAGCTCTGCCCAAAACGAAGATCGTGCGGTCGAAGACCGAGCGTATCAGGGTCTTGCAGATCTGCGGTCTTCTGTATGTCGGCAGTTCAAGAGTGAATGCCGAGGGTAAGCCTCGCAAGAGCGTAATTGAGAGGATTTTTGACACTAAAAATGTCATTCCAACGGCTAGAATTATCAGCGCGGTCAAGAGTAAAGCCGACACGAGTGACGACGAAAATCCTACGGCGCCGCCAATAAAAAATATCGACAAAAGCGTTACAAGTAAAGGGAATCTTCCGTTGCAGGGAACCAAAGAATTGGTCAGCATGGCGATCATTCTCTCTCTGGGCGAGTCTATGATGCGGCAACCGACGACCCCTGTAGCGTTGCATCCAAAGCCCATACACATCGTCAGCGCTTGCTTGCCGCAGCTGTTACATTTTTTGAACGGCTTGTCGAGATTGAATGCGACGCGCGGCAGATATCCCGAGTCTTCAAGCAGAGTAAATAAAGGGAAAAATATCGCCATCGGCGGCAGCATAACTGACACTATCCAGGCAAGCGTGCGGTATGCTCCGTCGATCAAAATTCCGTACAGCCATTCGGGAATATGTATGTGGCGTAAGAGCTCTCCAAGCTTGTCGCCGATGAAAAACAGAGCTGTAGACAGCCATTTTGACGGATAGTTTGCACCCACGATAGTTATCCAGAATACGATTGCAAGCAGGGCAAGCATAACGGGATAAGCGGTCTTTTTGCCCGTAAACAAGCGATCGTAGAGGCGATCGCGGTCCTGGTCCTCGCTCTTTTTTCGTCGGCAGACCTCGCGATAGATCCTTTCCGCGCTTAGAACTATCTCCTCCGATTCCTCGTCGGAGTTTTTTTCGCTTTCGGTCGAATTATTTTCTGACTTTTTATCAAAATCGGGTTGATCTTGCTGAGAGCCGGCGTCTGATTTTTCTTTGTCTGACAAGGGATGTTTTCTCTCTGCACTATCATCTGTCGGTGATGTGCACAAGACAGTTTTGTCAGTCGATAAAAGTCCTTCAAGTGCTTGCAAGAGGTCGCGAAGCCCGTCTTTTTTGCGCGCTATTGCACCCACCACACGCACGCCGAGTCTTTGTCCTAACAAATCGAGCTCTATCTCTATTCCTTTTCGTTTTGCCTCATCGAGAAGGTTGACGCAGATGACGGTCGGTCGCTTCAAAGCGAGTATCTGAAGCGCTAAAATCAGGTTTCTTTCAAGGCAAGTAGCGTCGCAGACCACCACTATGGCGTCTATATCGGGGGAGCACAAAATCTCTTTTGCTATCTCCTCTTCGGCTGACCTTGTGGTAAGCGAATATGTACCGGGGACGTCGACTGCAACGCAGGTTTTATCACCCAGAGCGAAGCAACCCTCTGCAAGCGCGACGGTCTTGCCCGTCCAATTTCCCGTGTGCTGATTCATTCCCGTCAGAGCGTTGAAGACTGTGCTTTTTCCGACGTTTGGGTTGCCTGCTATCGCGATCTTGATCTCAGGAGTGCATTTGCCGTTCTTCTGTCGGTTCAGGTCTGCTCCTGTGCTCTTTCTCGTCAGTCCCATCGCATTCCACCTCCTTTTCGACCAAAACCGATCTGCAATCCTCGTTCCGTATTGCGATCACGGCTCCGCGTATCAGGTATGCCTTCATGTCGTTGCCTCGGCTTCGGTGAAGACATTTGATCTTAGTTCCGCGTATAAGTCCGATATCTAAAAATCGCTGTCGTATGTCGCCGCAGGGCAAGATCTCGACTATCCTTGCCGATTCGCCTGCGGAAATATCGCACAGGTTATATGTTTTATTCATAAAATTCATCTCCGGATCGTATATTGGGAGTTTCCCATTATCAGTATAGCTGTCACGGGGCGAAAGGTTACGTATTTTGTCGATTGGTTGCAGATTCTTTTTTCAAAGACATTGACAAAACATCGATGATGGTATAAAATTATATTGTTTAATTTTAATGCGAGGAAACATAATGGATTGTAAAAAGGCTATAATTTTTGATCTTGATGGGACGTTGCTCGACACCTTGGACGACCTGGCGGATTGTGTTAACTATATGCTAAAAAAATATGGATATCCGCTTAAAAATCGGAGTGAGATCCGCCGCTTTTTAGGCAACGGAGCGAGATATCTTATTGAGCGTTCGCTTGACGGAGCGCTTGAGGGAGAAGCTTTTGAGCGATTTTTAGAGGAATACAAGGAATATTACGAAAAAAACTCGGGTATCAAGACCGCGCCTTACGACAATATAATCGATTTGCTCGGTCGGTTGAGAGAACTTGGATTAAAGATAGCGGTCGTTTCTAACAAGCCCGACGGCGCGGCGCGGTATCTGTGCGATCTTCATTTTCCTAAGCTTGTGGACTTTGCGCTTGGTGACAGAGATGACATTCGTCGCAAGCCCGCAGCCGATCCCGTTTTGCTTGCTATGAGGGAGCTTGATTGCGACGAGGCGGTCTACGTTGGAGATTCAGAGGTCGATATCAAGACTGCGAAGAACGCGAATATCCCGTGTGTCAGCGTTACATGGGGATTCAGGGACAAAGATGAGCTTATGGCAAACGGAGCGAGTCATTTTGCTGATAATGCGGACGAGCTTGGGGCAATTTTAATTGATTTGACCAACACAGGCGAAAGGATTGATTGATATGCTTCCTGAAAAATTCAAGGAGAGAATGGAAAAGCTGCTCGGTCAGCAGAGCGCGGCTTTTTTTCGAGCGATAGAATCGGGCGAGGCGGTAAGAAGCTTCAGAGTAAACACTATCAAGTGCTCTGTCGGTGATTTTGAGGCGGCGGAGGTTCAAATAGACAGAAGGAAGGCAACCTTTCCGACAGATGCTTACTATACCGAAGAAAAACTCCCCGGAAGACTTTCGTGTCACCATTCGGGAATGATATATATGCAGGATCCCTCTGCTATGGCGACCGTGCACGCGATCGAAATAAAAGAGGGCGCAAGGGTGCTTGACTCCTGCTCGGCACCCGGGGGCAAGACCAC
Source organism: Oscillospiraceae bacterium (assembly GCA_015065075.1). Lineage (GTDB taxonomy): Bacteria > Bacillota > Clostridia > Oscillospirales > CAG-272 > SVTX01. Next base: position 50,295 of record SVRA01000004.1, on the reverse strand, counting down.
ACAGCTTGCCGCTGCCGTTGGAAGTCGCGGAGTTGTGGTCGCCAACGAATACGAAGCAAAACGATGCCGCATATTGCAGAGTAACGTGGAGAGAATGGGCTGTGTGAACACGGTCATCGTTAATCTCGACACTGCGGTGCTTGCCGAGACCTATCCTGCCGAGTTTGACGTAGTCTTGTGCGACGCGCCCTGCTCGGGTGAAGGAATGTTCCGCAAAAACTCACTTGCTATTGACGAGTGGAGCGAGGAAAACGTCGAGATGTGCGCCGAGAGGCAGAGGGAGATACTTACGAACATTGAAAAATGCGTTGCGCAGAACGGATATCTGATCTATTCGACCTGCACGTTCTCGCTTGAGGAAAACGAGAAGAACGTGGAGTGGTTTCTCGACAAATACTCAGATTTTGAGCTATGCGAGGTCGCAGAGGGATTGAGACAGGTCACGTCTGACGGAATATGCTTTGAGGGTTGCCGATATGATATGACGAAGAATCGGAGATTTTATCCTCACGTTTCGGCGGGTGAGGGTCAATTTATCGCGGTCATGCGCAGAAACGGAGGCGTTGTTTGCAAAAACACACCCGACGTAAAAGCCAAAGGCAAAAAGGGTGGTGCACCGAAGCCCGACAAGCAGGAGGTCGAGGCGATAGCTGCCGCTAAAAGCTTCATTGATGAAAATCTGCTTGCCGACAGCTTTGACGAAGATTTTTACGAGCTGGTATACCTGAACGGGAACGTATACATAAAGCCGAGGATCGCCCTGCCGAAGTATTCGGTCTTTGCGGCGGGAGTTTGCGTTGGCGAGCTTGTGGGGAAAAGACTCGTGCCCCATCATCAGCTTTTCTCGGCGTACGGAAATTGCTTTGTTCGCAAGGTGTTGCTTGGTGGCGAGACGCCGCAGGCAGCGCAATATCTTAGGGGGCTTGAGATCGCGGTCGAGGGCTTTGAAAGCTTTGAAGATAAGGCGGACGGCTGGGCGGCGGTGCTGATAGACGGTTGTGCTGTCGGCGGTGGAAAAGTGAGCAATGGTGTTTGCAAAAATCATTACCCCAAGGGACTCAGAAATCAGCAGTAAATATAAAAAACGGATCGGTCCAGCATGACCGATCCGTAATTTCTTTTATCTAAATAAATTTTAGCGTTGTCGTAGGTTTAATTTGATTATTTTACGTTTGAATAGGGGTGCACGTAGCCCGAGACCGAGGACAAAGGGTAGATCAGAGCGTTTGAATCTATCACGCTGCCAGGGTTGACGACACACGATGCGCCCACCCTTGCTCCGTCGCAGATTACAGCTCCGAGATGCGATCTCCCCGAAAAATACGTGCCGTCGGGCATGTTTATAGAAACGTTAAGTGCATCGAGCCTTGTATCCGATACCATTGTTCCTTCTCCGAGTATGGCTTCATAGCCTAACACCGAGTATGACAGAGAATTGTGCCCGCAGAGGCGCGAGCGATCAAATGTTATGCTGTTTTTTACGGTCGACATTTCTCCCACTGTGCAAAACGAGCCGATTATCGAGCGCTCGACGGTGGTGTGGTTACATATTCTTGCGCCTCCGCAGATTATTGCGGGGGCTTCTATTTTTGCCGTGGGGGCGAGGTATGCCGATACGTGCACCCAGACGTCCTCGGCGATCTCGTCGTACTGATCGTAGGGGAGCTTGGGGCCGTATTCGCTTATATACGAGGATATATTGAAGACTGCTTCCCACGGGCGAGAACGATCGCAAAAGGCGTCTTTGGCAACCGTTCGAGATAGGTCAAGAGTAGGACGTGTATTGGATCCATAAGAAGAATAGCTTTTTGCTACCCTGGAAATGCGGCTCATAATAGTACCTCTTTGATTTTTTGTTCCGCTTCGGAGAGAAGCTTTTCAAATAAGATTGTATGACCGCGACGGGTAGATATAATCGGTCGATCAACAAATTTTGGCATTCCTCAGATTTTGCCTTGACAAAGGTGTGTCAATATGATATAATCTATGATAGAATACGCTGGTCAGACTTCGATCTGACGGCTTTTTGGGAGGATTTTATGAAAAAGACTAGATTTATAATTGTATTCGTTGCTATACTCGTAGCGCTTTCCGTAATTTTCTGCGCGTGTGGAAAGAAGCGTTCTGAAAATGGCAATAAGGAAACTACCACTGCCGGCAACGAAAATGAGGTAACTACCTCTAACGGAAGCTCCGACGAAGTAACCACATCCAAGGGAAACTCTAACGAGGTAACTACTTCCAAGGGAAATGCTGACCAGGATACAACCGAGGATAAGGAAGAAACCACCCTTGCGGGCTTCGTTGAAACCGAGGTTGTAACTATGGTAGAGATCACCATAGAGGAATAATTCGTTTGGTGTGATCAAGGGAACGAAAATGAAGAGATTTTTGGCTTGCTTTGTCGTTGTTGCGTTGGCTTTGATGACATCGTGCGCCGGGACGGGCGATAGGAACGATACGCTTGATAACGAGGAAAGCACTGTTGTGACGGATGAGACCTCTGAGGGACTTGGGAGTGAAGTGAGTTCAGAAGAAAGCGGCTCGATTGATCAGAACGGCAGTACTCAAGAGAGCGGCTCCGAGGATAGCAGCGCTGAAGACAGCAGTGCTGAAGACAGTGGCTCAGAGGATAGTAGCTCAGATGATAGCGGTGTCGAGGAGAGCGGTTCGTCCGAGGGAAATGGATCGGGAACCGAAGAATCTTCCAATGACACGGGAAATAGCGACGATACCGGCAACACCGACGATACCGGCACGGGTAACGGCGGATCTTCCGACGATACGGGCAACACCGACGATACCGGCACGGGTAACGGCGGATCTTCCGACGACACGGACAACACCGACGATACCGGCACGGGTAACGGCGGATCTTCCGACGACACGGACAACACCGACGATACCGGCACGGGTAACGGTGGATCTTCCGACGATACCGGCAACACCGATGATAACGGTACGGGTAACGGCGGATCGTCGGGTGAAAATGATTGGGGTCTTGGTCCTGTCCCGATAGGTTGATTTTTATTCCAGAACGAGTATTTTTATAGGTAAAGAGCCGCCTTGGGCGGCTCTTTGTTGAAAGGTGAGATATGGGCGCTTTTTATATAAGGATCGCAGATCTGAACGTGAGGATGGAAAGCAGATACGAGCGAACACTCCACTACTGTTCCGATTACATAGTACAACCGACCGATGCGGATATCGTTGCTGTAGCTTCAAAGGAAGAAATAGACGCGGAGGCGAAGTTGCATGACGAGCTGCACGGCAGTGAGTATTTTGAAAGTATTTGTCTTTACCGTGCGATTGCGGAAAGGCTACCTCTTTTTGACAGATTTGTTTTCCATGGCGCTGCGGTCGCGGTTAACGGTAAGGGCTATATATTTACCGCTCCCTCGGGAACGGGAAAATCTACGCACGTTGGACTTTGGATAAAGCATTTCGGAGACATAGTGTCGGTAATTAACGGTGATAAGCCCATCATAAAAATAGATGACTCGGGCGCGTCGGTATATTCCTCTCCTTGGGCGGGGAAAGAGGGGTGGAAAACGAACTCCTTTGCAGATATCGGCGGAATATGTCTGATACGTCGCGGAAAAGAGAACAGAATAAAGAAAATTTCTCCGTCGGAATATTTCGACGAGTTGATGCATCAGGTTTACATTCCAAAAAATAGCGAGGCGATGCTCAAAACGCTTGAACTCGTGGACGCTCTTGCGAAGGCAGTGCCGTTTTATCTTCTTGAGTGTGATATTTCCGAGGAGGCGGCACGGACCTCGTTTGAGGCGATGGTGAAAGAATAATAATTATAAAGGACTTACTCACAGATGCGAGTAAGTCCTTTGGTTTTTTAAAGCAGGGGCACGTTATGCTCCTCGCAGACCTGCACCGTTTCGGCATCCCAGATGCTTGACTGAACCTCGCCGATGTGAGCGCAGCCCATCATAAGCATACAGAGTCGCGACTGACCGATACCTCCGCCGATCGTGAGGGGGAGCTCGTCATGAAGAAGCATTTTGTGAAATGGAAGGTTTCTTCTTTCGTCACAGCCCGCAAGTGTGAGCTGACGGTCTAGCGACTCGCTGTCAACTCTTATTCCCATCGAGGATATTTCAAGCGAACGGTCAAGGACCTCGTCCCAGAAGAATAAGTCGCCGTTGAGCTGCCAATCGTCGTAGTCGGGGGCTCTGCCGTCGTGTGCTTTGCCCGAACGGAGCTTTCCTCCTATCTGCATGATGAATGCGGTCTTATGCTCGCGAAGGTATGCATGCTCGCGGTCGGACGGTGTGAGATCCGGATACATATCCTCAAGCTCCTGCGTAGTGATAAACGAGACCTCGGGGCAAAGATCGGTGCGAAGCTGGGGATAGCGGACGTGAAGGCGGTCGTTCGTGTTACAGATCGCGCGGACTATTGCACGGACTATCAGCTTGAGATAATCAAGGTTACGGTTCTCGCGAGTGATTATCTTTTCCCAGTCCCACTGGTCTACGTATATAGAATGTATGTTGTCAAGATCTTCGTCGCGGCGGATCGCGTTCATATCGGTATAAAGTCCGTTGCCGACGCTGAATCCGTATCTTTTAAGCGCGAGTCTTTTCCATTTTGCGAGCGAGTGAACTACCTGTGCCTCAGCGCCGATCGCGGGAACATCGAAGGAGACGGGACGCTCGTAGCCGTTGAGATTATCGTTAAGTCCCGACGCTTCGGTTACGAACAGGGGCGCGGAGACTCGCTTGAGATTTAATACCGAGGAAAATTCCTCCTGAAACGTGTTTTTTATAAATGCGATGGCGCGCTGTGTGTCGTACGCGTCAAGCACGGGCTTGTAGCCCTCGGGGATGTAGCTTTTTTTCATTATAGGCTCCGTTTTTTTCGCGAGCTTTTATGCGGGCGAGGTTTTTGAAAATATATGAATCATTATAGCACAAACATTTTTCTCCGTCAATACGTTTGGCACATTTTTTGTTGTACGTGTTGATGAAAAACATCAAAAAGTGCGAATTTCGCCGTTTTTTGAGCTTAAAAGTGGGCAGATTCGGACTTTTTTATAATTTGGGGGTTGAAAAACGGTTTTGGGTGTGGTATAATTCAAGAGTAAAATGAAATAATCGCGCTTACGCGCAATACGGAGGACAAAGATATGGCAAAGGAAAGAAGTCAGGTCCCTGCAAACCTTAAATGGAGAGTAGAGGATATTTACGAAAGCGTTGACGAGTGGAATAAGGTTTACGCATCTCTTGAGGATAAGCTCGATTTCTCGAAATATGAGGGCAAGCTTGGCGATCCCGAGCTTTTGCTTGAGTGCTTGCAGGGAATGAATGCGGTTTCGCTTCATCTTGTTCAGCTTGCGGTATATGCTCACATGCGTCACGACGAGGACACCAGAAGCTCCGAGTTTACCGCGCTTCAGTCGAGACTTGATATGCTCTGGATGAGACTTATGGGCAGCGTTGCTTTCGTTGAGCCCGAGCTTACCGAGCTTCCCGTTGAATATCTCGAGGGTCTTATCGCGGATGAGAGATTCAAGGATTACGATTATACTCTCCGTCAGACCATAAAGAGAAAGCCTCACGTGCTCTCCAAGGAGATCGAGGCGCTTTTGTCGCAGGAGAGCAGAGTTTTCGACTGTCCCTCGCAGGTGTTCGGAATGATCGACAATGCCGATTTCCCCTATCCTACGATCAAGGTGGGCGGTGAAAAGGTTACGGTTACGCACGGTATGTACGGAGTTATGCTTCACTCTCCCGACCGCAAGGCTCGCCGTGATGCCTTCCGCGCATATTACAAGGCTTACATAGGTCTTATCAATACGATCACCGCGGCTTACGTCGGCAACGTCGACAAGGACGTTTTCCTTGCTCGCGCAAGGAAGTACAATTCTTCGCTTGAGCGTGCACTTGACAATGAGGACGTTGACGTAAAGGTATATCAGAATCTTCTCAAGAGCGTTAACAAGGCTCTTCCTCTGCTTCACAGATATTACAGAGATAAGAAGAAGATTCTTGGATACAAGTCTATGCACATGTATGACGTTTACGTTTCTCCCGTTGAGGATGCCGAGATCAAGGTTGACTATGAGGATGCGTTCAAGATCGTCAAGGAGGGTCTTGCACCCTTGGGTGAGGAGTACGCAAAGCTGCTTCAGGAGGCTCACGACAACGGTTGGATCGACGTTGAGGAGACCGCAGGAAAGAGAAGCGGTGCTTACAGCACGAGTGCTTACGGCACGAAGCATCCTTACGTTTTGCTCAACTATCAGAAGACCACAAGCGACGTGTTCACGCTTGCTCACGAGCTCGGTCACGCTATGCATTCCTACTATTCCGACAAGAATCAGCCTCAGGAGAAGGCGGGATACACCCTTTTCGTTGCAGAGGTTGCAAGTACGGTCAACGAGGTTTTGCTTCTTAAGTATCTGATGAAGACTACCACCGATCAGAAGCTGAAGAAGTATCTGCTTTCCTACTATATGGATATGCTTAAGGGAACCTTGTTCAGACAGACTCAGTTTGCTGAATTTGAGTATATTGCTCACGATATGGCGGAGAAGGGTCAGCCCTTGACCAAGGATTCGCTCAATGAGGTATATTACAATCTCAACAAGAAGTACTACGGCAGAAGTGTGGTTTCCGATCCCGAGATCGCTTACGAGTGGGCGAGAATTCCTCATTTCTACAGGGGCTTCTACGTTTACAAGTACGCTACCGGTATAATCACGGCGGTTTCTATTGCCGAGAGGATTTACAACGAGGGTGAGGCTGCGGTTGCAGACTACTTTAAGTTCCTGTCCTCCGGCGGAAGCGACAGCCCCGTTGAGCTTCTTAAGCTTGCCGGTGTCGATCTGACGAAGATGGATGCTTTCAATTCCTGCATGGCTTCCTTTAAGGCGGCACTTGAGGAATTTGAGGCGTTGGATTAATTTTACTTGCTGGAGGGTCTTATCTTGAAGATCAAGGACGGGTTCGTTTTACGTGAGGTCATGGGTAATTACGTCGTTGTTGCTGTCGGCGAGGCGAGCAAGAGCTTTCGTGGAATGATCAAGCTCAACGCTACCGCCGCCGACATCTGGAGCTGCATTCTGCAGGGAATGGACGAGGACGGCATATACGATGCTTTATTCGATAAATACGAGGTTGACGGCGATGTCTTGCGCGCGGATATCAAATCCACGGTCGAGACGCTTCGCGCCAACGGATTACTTGAAGGATAAAATGAACAAACAAATTGAGGAGCTGCTCGCCGAGGACGGAATGTACGTCAGCACGACGTCCGGAGTCAGCATGATGCCGATGCTCAGAGACAGGCGTGATACTATCGTTATTACGCCTGCTCGCGATCGGCTTAAAAAGTACGACGTAGCGCTTTATCGCAGGGGCGAGGATTATTTGCTTCACCGTGTGGTAAAGGTCCTGCCCGACTCGTATATTATTTGTGGAGATAACTGTGTCGCGCTTGAGACGGGTATAACCGATGCTCAGGTGATCGGCAAGCTGACCGAGGTGCGTCGCGGCGAAAAGAAGCTGAGGCTTGACGGTCTTGGATACGGTATTTATTGCCGATATATAGTTGCGACCTTTTACCCGCGCAAAACTTTCAGGAGGGTGAAGGGTGCTGTATGCTCTGCCGCAAAAAAGCTTTTTGGCAGAAAGAAAAAGGGTTGATAACAACCAATGGAGGTATCCCTTGGAGGACATTAAATCAATTATTGCGGAAAATATCGTGCGGCTCCGTCACAGGAGCGGTATGACTCAGATCGGACTCGCCGAAAAGCTGAATTATTCGGACAAGGCGGTCTCGAAATGGGAGAGGGGAGAGTCGGTCCCCGATATTTCGGTGCTTAAAAATATTGCCGATCTTTTCGGTGTTACCGTGGATTATCTTATTGAGTCGGGGCACGAGGATGACGATGACGCGATCGAGGTAGTGGTTGACGAGGCTGCTCTCAAAAAGAAGAAGAGAAGCCGTGCGATGATCACGGGAATGAGCGTTTTGCTCGTCTGGCTGATCGCTTCGGTGATATTTGTTCCTATCGACATTGCTACCACCGATGCGGTGGCGCACTGGTTGGCTTACGCCTATGCGGTGCCTGCTTCGATGCTGGTCTGGCTGATATTCAATGCGATATGGTTTAACCGCAGAAGAAATTATCTTATTATTTCGCTGATGGTCTGGACGCTTCTTGCCGCAATTCACCTATCGGTGCTTGTGGGCGGATTTAACGTCTGGCAGATATATCTTTTGGGTATTCCCGGGCAGCTGATAATTTCGCTTTGGTCGGTTATTGGAAAGAAAATATAACATAAAATCCCTTTCGCTTGAACGAAAGGGATTTTTTTATTTTTTCCTGACGCTTCGGTTATAGAGGCGCAGGAGAGTATAGCTTGTGTAGCGGAGAATAAATACGGGAAGGATGCTGAGGACAAAGTTGACTGCGATAACGGGGATGCACACGGAGAGCGCATTGCAGTATGGGATAAACACGATGAGAACGCCGAGCAGAGCGTTGGCGATGTGTATGACAACTCCGTAATTTGCCTCGATTATGAAGCGCTCGAGATATACGGGATCGCTTTCGCTCTTGAGCTCATTTTTGTGGAAGCTTGTAAATCCTCCAAGCTCGGGAACCTTATCCTTCCACGCCTTGATCTTCAGCTTGTTGTAGAAATTCTTTTCCTTCTTTGATACTGTGAAGATCCTGCGGTTCGGGCGGTACCACGATTTTGGTGTGAGACGTCGCAGGATGAGTGCTGAGATGCCGTCGATGGCAAATGCCGCCACCGCACCGATGCAGACTGCGCCCGCCGTCAAGATCAGGTTTTCAACCGTGAAGGGCAGGAAGAACAGAAGATTTACAATAACGGTGATTATTATTGAAATGAAAATTGCTATCAGGTAGTACATACGTCAAATTCAACCTCGGTGGTGTATTCAAGCTTTTTGCCGTAGAAGCTCTCGTAGGTCTCCTTCCACAAGCGGTAGTTTTCGCGGCAGATGCGCTCGGTGTCCTCGCGCACTGTCAGATTTTCGTCGGGGAAGATGGGTGGGAGGATATGGACGGTGTAGGCTTGGACGGGGAGCCCCTCTGCATCTGTTTTTTCGGTGTCCTCAAGAGTGATGAAGATCGGCAGGATCGGGACCTTTTCTTTTACCGCAAGTCTGAAGCTGCCCAGCTTTAACGGACGGGGCTTTTTATAGTTGTGCCACATGCCCTGCTCGGGATAGATCAGCACCTTTTCGCCGCGCTCAAAAAGGATATGAAGCGCCGCAAAAAGCTCCTTCATACACGTGAGCGAGGAGGAGAGGGGCAGGGTGTTACAATGGCGGAAAAGGTAGCCGTAGAGACCCGGGAAAGAGGTAAAATTGCCCTCGCGGATGATCTTATAAAGATCTCTTTTGCCAAGCGTTTTTTTGAGCGCTTTATATACGGCGTAGTTATCGAAAACGCTGAAATGGTTGCAGGTAACGAGTGCGCCGCGGTCTTTGACGCTTGCAAGATTTTCCTGCCCGCGTATTTCTTTGAGCACGACGTCGCCCTTTTTCATCATTTTTTCAAAATGGTTTTGTCCGATCTTGTTTGCAATTTTTGAGGCAATTTTGGTTGAAAGCTTCTTGCAGGTATAGTCGACCTCGCCCGGCTTTAGCGGTCGGGTGGGGGGATCGTCGTTGATGTCTCGGTCAAAGTAGCCCTTTTTTTCGTATTCGGCTATTCGGTCGAGTCTTTTTTGCGCTTCGGTGGATATTGGCATCTTACACCTCGGCAAAGATAAGATTCTCTGCGGGAAGCGCACTTTCTCCCATTGCTTCGACCTCGGAGATCGCAAGGTTTACAAGTCCCTCGTACTGCATCTGGTCGCGCAGCTTTTCCTCGGCGGTATAGGTCGCCTTCTGATTAAGGAGATCTGTGTAGAAATGAGTGTTTTCCGCGTATTTCCAGAAAAGCTCGGCGTAAGGGATGTTGTCGTATCTCCAGGGCTTGAAATTTATCTTATAGTGAGCTATTTTGGGGATCATGCGGCGGTTTGAGTCGGGCATGGGTGTCTTGTTCCACTTGGTCGCAAGCAGGGTGGTCTTGCGGTAGCAGATGACGTTGAGATAGTCCTGATCCTGTGCGACGCGATAGGTCCTTTTGCCCAGGAGGGTTGCAAACTGCTCCTCAATTTTTACGTTTCTCATTTCGGCGAGGTTAAGTGTAAGAATTCCTGCGTTGAAATACTCATTTCTCGGGATGCCGAGCACCTTTTCGGAATATTGCGCAAAGACCTCGATGTCGGTGATCACCTCGTCGGGCACTGCCGCCACGAGATTTTTGCCGAGGGGCGCGTGATAGAGCTTTGCAATGTCATCGGTGATGACTATGTCGCAGTCAAGATATACGCCGCGGTCGTATTCGGGGAACATTTCGGGCACGAAGAAGCGATAGTAGGTCGCTTTGGTGTAGTAGTCTCGCATGTGGAGGCGCTCGCAGATGCCGCGAAGCTTGTCGGCGACGCTGTAAAAGTCGACTTTGACGTTTTCGGTCTGCATATCGCGGAGTATCTGTTTGTTTTCGTCGCTCAGAGTGTCAATGAGAACGTGTACCTTATAATCATATTTTGGGGAGCTGTTTGCGATGAGCGAATTGAGCGCCACGCACAAAAAGGGGACATAGCGGTCGTCGGTTGCGAAAAATATCGGAATCAGCTCTTTTGTCTTGTTGTTCATAACCATTATCCTTTCCTGACTGAAGTGTTTTGTCTGTCACGTAAAGTCTGTAAAACGTCGCAGTGCGGCTACCGATGTCGGCGCCGCGCTTTCTGTATATTATAATACCCCGTTTTTGCGGTGGAGTCAAGGAACTGATTGGTCAGGCGAGTCTACGGTTGGAATATCGTGACTCTACTGTGGGTGAAATTGCGGTTCTACTGATGGTAGAGGAGGCAAAACGCCTTATACGAAAAGCGATTTCAATATAAATATTATGTCTTATTAAAAGCGATATAAAACAAAAAACGTCTTGCTTGTTGAGAGAAAGACGCTATCGTTAAGGGTATAATAAAACAAAGAACACGTGGGACGGCGAATCGCCGTCCCACGTGTTCTTTGTGAATGTATGCACTGTGGAGTCATTCCTGTGAACTTAGCATTTCTTCTGTAACAACGCAATAAACATATGCAACTTGATTCTCATGCAATGCACTGTGAAACTTTATTCTATACGTTCCTGCAATCAATTCGTCGCCGTCATCTACGCGAGTTACGGTTTCGCTTGCTGGGTCACAATATTCCAATATGCAGTTCTCCGCAAGTCCTCCATAGAATACGGTCTCGATTTTTAATTTTTTGCAAATCGATTCCAAGGACAGATCGTGCAGATCGGAAATATCGATGTGCCTCATTTTGAGCGCGTCGTAGGTAATTGCCAAAAACTCGTTGAGAGTGTCATATTTGATAACTCCGAGATTACTTGGAATATTTCCAGATCCTAGAGAGCAGGGGAGCTCTACGAACTCGGAAACGCGTATTCCATCTTCTGCGGTTGCGATATAGACCACAAGTATGCAATTGCCCGGAACTTGATAATCAGGAATCAAATATATGTTGCTCTCTCGCAACACAAATTCCTCCCCTTCGGTGAACAGCGCTGCCGTTTCTTTTTTAGTATATAACGGTACTATGCGATTGGATAGAGAGCCATCTTTAAGAGTATAGCAAAGTCCGAGTTTTATAACATACTCTCTACCGTCATCTAAAAGATTAGCCACGGAAGGAAGCTTCACGTATAAATCTTGAATACTGATTTCGTTTTCTCTTATCTCAATATTTGATACCCCCATTTCAAGAATGTTGGCGAAATCTATCTTGTCTATAAAATCTATAGAATAATCCTTCGGATTTCCCTCTTCGTTATCCTTCATGGCCAAATACTTGCTATATAATTCTTCTTGCACTTCGTGTAGACTAACAAAAGATAGAGATATGTTATCCATCGTGTTAAGATGATATCCGTTCCATTCGAGATGATCCTTGAAATGTTCTCCAATCAATCTCGCTTCGTCAAGAGCTTCGGTGAAATCTATATCGAAATCTGCTATTTCCAAACCGAGCATCTCAATCGCGGGAACTAATTCTGTGGCAAAGTCATAAATGTTAACGTTTGATTCAATAAACGTGTTATAGTGTCCGAACGCAAGGGTAGCATTATAAACACCTGAATCCAGAAAGTCGGTATCAACCCGAAGCAATGCGACCTCTCCATCGACAAAAGTATCAAATTTAACTTTATCAATTACGTTTCCGTCGTTCAATACGATTTGAAAATCGTCCTTATAAGTTTCAAACACACCTTCAAATATATCAGGTCTGTCGTCTTCAAAATCCCAACAATACACATTTGGATTTTGAATGCTTGGATCCGTATTCATACCTTGTATAACCGGAGATTCTATGCGTATTGAGGCTATGTTGGAAAATGCATTTCCGTTAATCGTACAAGAACCGCCGTTTGATGGGGAATATTCTATCAAATTTGTGTCGTTCGTTCCTATGCTATAACTGATCGGAACCCAGGTCTCCGCATCTAAAGACTCTAATCCCCCTATGATTTTATATATCAGATTATCCTTGTACGTCACATTCGCAAACGAGAATCCCGATGACGCATCAGTTGGAGTTCCTGTGTGAGACATGCTAAACAAATTCCAATACCCGCGCAATCTTTCCAACACGGAAGCACGCGACCAATAATATATTTGTTCCCCGGCATAGGCCTGTGATACCGTTTCAACAAACTCATACCAATATCCATCTATAAACTTTAGATACCTGTAGTTGACACTTTCATACAATGGATCGCCATTTACGTTATCCATAAAATGGACGATGTACATTTCATAGACATCTTGTCCACCGTCGTTGACATATCTTCGACAAACGATTACTTCATCGTCGAAATCGCCTCCGTATTGCTTGCCGCTTTCAATTAATAGCACTTCGCAGTTTTCGTCAACGGATAATAACAATCTAAGGTCGTTAAATCTAATCCACTTATCTGTTACATTTACCTCCTGCTTGATCGTTTGAATAAGATTTGCGCACATAGTTGTGTAGTATTGTATTATGTCTATATGCTTTTCTTTATCAACATTGCAAGTTGAATGCAGAGGGAACTCGGACCACTCCAAAATATTGTTTTCATAGGTACACCCGTTATCGCCTCTGTTGGTGTCTTCAGGTTTTCCTTCCGACAAAAAGCAAAATGGTTTGGTAGGTGCTCTCCGTTTGATCTCCTCTACATTCGCTTCGTCCATAAGCAAGTCGTTCACATAAATCTCGTCGTCAAGGTTAATATGGGCCAATAGAAGTTCCGCCGCCGTTTTGCCCGAGATGTTTCCAATGTCAATTATGCTTTCCGTTTCGGCATCTGTGTTGGTATTCGTATCGCTCTCCGTTTCGGCATCTGTGTTGGTATTCGTATCGCTTTCCGTTTCGGCATCTGTGTTGGTATTCGTATCGCTCTCCGTTTCGGCATCTGTGTTGGTATTCGTATCGCTCTCCGTTTCGGCATCTGCATTGGTACCCGTTTCGCTCTCCGTTTCGGCATGCGTCGCTTCATAGCAGCCCGAAAGGCACGAAAAACATATCGATAATGCCAATACAATCGTTATCCATGATGCTTTTTTCATATTGATTCCTCCCAAAAATAACTTCTTTACTAATTGTCATTATACATCACCGTCAGTTAATTGTCAATATCGAAGTGAAGTAATATGAAGAACCCTTAAAAGATTTAGTTGAGATTTCAAAAATCCTCATTTTGCCATACATTTTTTGAAATTGCGCGCGACATAATAACATCAGAGATGCAAAGCAGGTCGATCTCACGAGATGATTTGGTCTGACGCAGAATAATGAAAATTTTGCGCCGCAAGTCACCCTCGGTTATCGCAGGGCTTGCGGCGCAGCTCGATTCAATATAGATTTAATTGATAGATATTATTTTTTCGCGCATGCGAAAAATTATAAGGAGAAAAGCGTGAAGATGATCTGTTGCGGATAGGTGAACAAACCGCTTCACGCGAATATTTTGCCGAAAGGCAAAATATATTGATTATGTTTTGTGCCGCCCAAAGGCGGCGGAATGGAGAAATACTATGGCAAACAAGAATGCTAAAAAGGCACTTGAACAGTTCAAGATGCAGGCAGCAAGCGAAGTAGGTGTAAATCTTAACCAGGGTTACAACGGTGACCTCACTGCTCGTCAGGCAGGTTCCATCGGCGGTCAGATGGTTAAGAAGATGATCGAGTCCTACGAGAACTCTCTTCAGAACGGTACTGCTAGATAAGTTTTATCACTTTTGATCTGACTTTTCTATAAGAAAAGCCCTCGCGCTATTGTGCGGGGGCTTGGTTTTTATAAATTCATATATTTTCGGGTTCGGGGGTGTCGTCTTGGAATTCTTCGATATACTCGCTCTTTTTTGTGGGTATAAGCAAGGCACCGAGGAGGGCAATAAGAAGCAGGATCGTGACGCCAAGGCCGCCTTCAAGCCCGAAATTTCCACCGTGAAGTATATATCCCACGCTTGACTGGGTGCTTGTGAATACCGAGTCGAATTTGACGATTCCGCTGACGTTAAATCCAAAGACGTTGCCCTGGCAAAAGTTCCAGATGGCGTGGATCGCTCCGACTGCCCAGATACTGCCGCGTTTCAGCATAAACACACCTGCGAACACTCCGAAAAGGAAGATGTTGACAAACGCGATAAAGCTGAAGCTCGCGTTGCCGAGGTGGAAGAGCGCGAAAAAGGTCGCGCTTATGAGAATTGCGGGCCAAACCTTAAGCTTTCGAGCGAGTGAGGTCATCAGATATCCGCGGAAGAGCGCTTCTTCAGCCATTCCCTGTATCAAAAATGCGAGGAAGAAAAGTCCTATCATGAGATAGTCTGCGTTTTCGGTCAGTGTCAAGGTCACGCTGCCCGTAAGCAAACACACCACGAGGGGAAGGGTGATCATAACTGCTCCGATGACGATTCCCATAAGATATTCCGTCAAAAAACTGCGCGCGGTAAAGCCGAGAGTATATGCCTTTCTTTTTTCGAAAAGCTTACAGTAGAGCAAGGCGCCAACGATCATAAACGCCGTTGATGCTAGGACAAAAACATAGTACAATGGCGGCAGATCATTCATAAAGTTAATCGCGTATTCTGTTATCGCATCGGGATCGAAGGTCTCTGCCTTAATGAGATCGTAGTACGCGGGGTCGCTCATCATAGCGATGATAGTGTATAAAAACGAAACGATACTTTGCGGCACCTGGGCGATAAACGACACAAGAAGAAAGATCAAAATGTCGAGAGTGAACGGCTTGGATCTTTTTTCGAGAGGCAGGCTCATTTGCGCGCCTGCAAGCATTCTCGTCAAACCGATATGATATAGCATAAAAACCTCCATTCCGCCGCTATTGCGGCGGTACAAATATAATCGATTGATTTTGCCGGGAAGGCAAAATTCACGCGTGAAACAGTTGATCTACCTATAAATTGAAAGCAACTTTCACGCTGACACCTCTTTTTTATTGATTATTTTCAGTATAGCACTCAAATATTAAATTTTCAATAATTTTTTATTAAAAGGTGACAAATATGAGTTTTTATGGTATAATTGATTATGGTGCGTTTGTCGTGCCGACTTGATTTTTCGTTAATTTCGAGGTGTTACTATGAAAAAAACTATATTGAGACAGTATGCAAGAATGCTCGTTAAGTGCGGAATCGCGGTCAAAAAGGGTGACGTGGTCATCATCAATGCGGGACTTGATCAGCCCGAATTCGTAAAGCTCGTGGTTGAGGAGTGCTATCGCGCGAAGGCGGCGAGAGTTATGGTCGATTGGTCCTATATGCCCCTGACGAAGCTCAACGTCAACCACATGAGCGTCAAGTTGCTCGGCACGGTCGAGGCGTTTGAGGAGGAGAAGCTCAAGTACAGACTTGAGAAGAACCCTGCAATGCTTTACCTTGTCAGCGACGATCCCGACGGACTCAAGGGCATCAACCAGAAGAAGTTTGCAGAGGCGATGATGGCGAAGCAGAAGGTGATAAAGCCTTACAGAGATCAGATGGACAACAAGTACAAGTGGTGCATCGCGGCGGTTCCCGGCGAGGCGTGGGCGAAGAAGATATTCCCCGGCGAGCGCAAGTCGGTTGCTATCGAAAAGCTTTGGAACGCGATCCTTTACACCTCTCGCGTTATCGACAAGGACGGCAATATGCTCGACGCGGTCGGTGAGTGGGACAAGCACAACGAGAGCTTTGGACGTCGCTGTAAGACCCTTAACGAGCAGGGTCTCGTTGAGCTCAGATACAAGTCGGCAAACGGTACCGATCTGAAGGTCGGTCTTATTGAGGAGGGCAGCTTCCTTGGCGGCGGCGAGCACACGCTCGGCGGCGAGTATTTCAATCCCAACGTACCCACAGAGGAGATATTTACCACTCCCAAGGCGGGCGTTGCCGAGGGTATCGTTTATTCCTCCATGCCGCTTTCCTGGAGAGGCGAGATCATTGATAATTTCAGCATGAGATTCGAGAACGGCCGCGTTGTCGAGGTGCATGCAGAGAAGAACGAGGAGTTGCTTAAGACTATGGTCGGAGTGGACGAGGGTGCTTCTATGCTTGGCGAATGTGCTTTTGTGCCCTACAACTCTCCCATTCGTGAGAGCGGTATTATGTTCTACGAGACCTTGTTTGACGAGAATGCGGCTTGTCATTTTGCGATCGGCGAGGGCTTTACCAACACGATCGTTGATTATCAGAAGTACACCAAGGAGGAGATGCACGCTATGGGCGTCAATGACTCCGCGCTTCACGTTGACTTTATGATCGGAACGGCTGATCTTTCGATCGTTGGTGTCAGAGGGGACGGAAGCGAGTTCGTTATCTTTGAGAACGGTCTTTGGGCGTTTTGATTTTTGATTTTTAAATCTTATCGAAAGGAGGCTTCACGATGCCGAGAAGACCGAAGCCGAAGAACACTCTTTCGGCAGGCGAAAGAGTTGCGCTTTTTGAAGCGGAGCAGCAAGAAAAACAGAAAAGGCTTTCGTCGGGCAAGGACGACGTGACGATTGCCTCCGAGGGTGAGAAGGTTGCGTCCGCAAGGGACGGGGCGGTTGCGAAAAAAACGGTGCAGAAAAAGCTACCGAAGCCCCAGCACGCGACCGTCAGGGTCGATTTTGCGATACCTTTAGGCGAGGTGAAGCCGATGCACTCTATGTGCAACGGGCCGAGATCCTACGGGGCGGATATTTCGGGTATTTTTAAGGAGATCGGAGTTCCGTTCGTGCGCTTTGACTGTACGGATACGGCTATGTCCGCACGTGCGGTTGATATTTCGCGAATTTTTAAGAATTTTGATGCCGATCCCTCCGATGAAGGCAGCTATGATTTTGAGTGCACCGACGCTTACGTTGAGGCGGCGCTTTTGTCGGGTGCGAGGGTGATGTTCAGGCTTGGGGAGAGCAAGGATATGCTTGAGCCTCAAAGAAAATTGCCTTATATTGAGGATCCCGACGTGCTGACGAGAGTATGCGTGAATATTATCCGTCATTACAACGACGGTTGGGCGCGCGGATACTATCACGGCATTGAATATTTTGAGCTTGGCGGACTTGGCGGGTCGGACGGCGGATTTGACAGGTACCGACACGTTGCTAACTCGATCAAGCTCTACGATGAGAATATCAAGGTCGGTGGGCTGAGCTTTGACGGCTTTGGCGCTTCGGCTAAGGCGTTTTTGAGATATTGCAGAAAAAATCGCGCGCCGATCGATTTTGTGACGGTCGATTGCTTTGCATCCGATCCCGAGGCTGTTGGCGTTGAGGCGGAGAAGCTTGTTGCGCTTGCGCGCGAGCTCGGATTTGGTGAGCTTGAAATAATTGTCGGCAAGTGGAGCTATATTGACGGTGATGTTTTGTCGGGCTTGTCGCTTGAGAGGGCGCTTGCGGGTGCTGCCGACGGCGGCGAGATACGGAGAAAAATCTTCGAATCGCAGAGGTCGGTGAAGGGCGCGGCGTTTGCTATGGCTTTGTTGCTTCGCCTGTCGCAGATCGACGGGATAAAGACCGCTTGCTTTTACGACGCGCAGCCGACGGTGTCTCCGTTTTGTGCTTTGACCGACCGATTTGGAGCTCCCGAGAAGCCGTTTTACTCGTTCAAGGCTTACTCTGAGCTATATCGAGCGAAAAACGCGGTGCTTTGTGAGAGTGAGCAGGTCGAGGGCTTTTTACATACGGGAATTTATGCCGACGCGGCGGTTTCGGACAATGGGGAAGGGGTCGTTGTGCTCTCTTCGTTCGGTGGCTGCGGAGTTATTGATCTGAGGCTTGACAATATTTCCGACGAGCTGTACAATGCCGATATTTACATGCTGGACGGCGTGAAGAATCTGACGCTTTGCGATTCGGTGCCGATATCGGGTATGAGAAAAAGGCTTTTGCTCAACGTCAGTGAGTTTGGCGTTGTGATGGTGAGGCTGCATTGATATAAAAAAGGAGTCTGCTGATGCAGACTCCTTTTTGTGTGGATATGTTAGTCGATGTCCTCTTTTACTGTTTCGGGGGGATTGATGAGGGTTGCGGGGTTTTCCATGTATTTCTTGAATGCTTTGAACGCGGCTGCATATTGGAAACCGTCGCAGGTGCGCTCATCCGTAACGATCTTGAGGTCAACGACCTTTTTGGTGATGACGTTGCCGTTTTTGTCGAGCTCGTATACTCTGCGCTTCGTGCCGTAGGAAATAAACATGGGAAGGTTTCCGAGATTGTAAAGATGGTGATATATCGGCTTGATGCCGAGAGAGCCCATGCTTGTGATTATCATCGAGCCCCAGAAGGGAAGACTTTCGGTGAGTACCTTGGGGCACCAGCCAAAATAATCAAGCGCCTTGATAATGCTTACTGCCGCTCTGAAAATAAAGCGGGGGAGCTTGGAGAAGCCGTTTGCTATGTCGTCTGTTTCATTCTTTGTTGTGGTTGCCCTGATGACCTGCTCGTTGAATCTCTCGTACACGTCAAAAACCGTATCGCGAGGATCGAAAATGACGTTGATAGATGTTTCGGGAGCATCCATACTCATAGCTTTCTTTACGACCATAAGAACCTCGATCTTATGGCGAGCGAATATTCTCTGACCACTTACGAAACGGTTAAGATAGGGATACTGCGAGATCGTGCGGACGTATGCGGCGAGGATAACGTGGAGAAGCGAAAAGCCCTCGTTGCCTGCCATAAGCTGCTCACGGACGAATTCGTCTGCCTTGTCGATGTTTACCTCCTCGGCAAACTGGTTGCAGGCGTCGTTTCTGTCCTTCATAACGAAGGGTGTTGCGACGTGTAGTCCGTCGAGTGTGCGGAGCTTTCTTCCGTCGCGGCGGTCGCCGAGCTTACGCTTTCTTACTTTATATGGGGGAGTGTCGTAGGTTTTTGGACCTTTTGGGGTCTCTACCTCGGTAGAGATGTTATTCTGAACTTCGGTTGTCATATTGTCGACTCCTTTAATCTGTGTAACAAGGTTATGTTAACATTATATTACATTTGTGAACATTTGTCAAGGACGCAACCTTCATTTTTCGACAAATGGCAGAAATTGTCACTTTTTACGTTGTTTTTAGTTATAACCAGGGAAAAAAAGGAAACAAAAACTATTGATTTTTTTGATTTATGGTGATATAATTAAATTGAAATATATAATATTGAAGCGTAAGGAAGACAGAAATGAAAAAGGTTGACATATATACAGACGGCGCGTGCAGGGGGAATCCCGGGCGCGGCGGTTGGGGAGCGGTGCTCGTATACGGGGGCAGAGAAAAGGAGCTTTCGGGCGGAGAGGCGATGACCACCAACAACCGAATGGAGCTTTCTGCCGTTATCGCGGCGCTTTCGGCGCTTAAGGAGCCCTGCAAGGTCACACTTACGACCGACTCGCAATACGTGGTGAATGCTATCGAGAAGGGATGGCTTGACTCGTGGCGCAACAATAAATGGAGAAAGAGCGACAAGAGTGCGGTGCTCAACGTTGATCTTTGGGAGCAGCTCGTTGCTCTTTTAGAGAAGCACGAGGTTTCTTTCGTATGGGTCAAGGGACACAACGGACACAGCTACAACGAGCGATGCGATGCTTTGGCGACTGCTTTTGCCGACAGCTTTGACGCGACGTAAGGGTTAAAATGTTAAGTCCTCTCCGACTAAGAGGGGGGCTTCGACGATTTTATTGTGCCGCATATTTTCTATGCATGTTTTTATTCCGCAGTTTTTGGAACAGTGGCAAGACTTTTATAAAATTACATATTAATTTCAAAAAGCTCTTGCTCGTGCCCGTAATATTGTAATTCTCGCTTTTTTGAAATCGTATGCGCTATATGGCGTTTTTTATAATTTCATGCAAATCGAAGCAAAATAACAAAAAGTTTACAACTAAAAAGTAAAATTCTATTGACAAAGGATTTTTGGTGTGATATAATATGAAAATGGAGTATCCGTGAATTGCGCCCGATGCGAAATTGTTCCGTCGCATGCGCGAATCTTTGAAATTCGGAGTTTAATAATGAACGAAAATAAAAGCGAAAGAAAAGAATCATACGAGATAGATGCGTTGCAGATAGTTAAGATGCTGCTCAAGCGCTGGTGGGTTCTGGCTATTTCGGCCTTGCTTTGTGCCGTTGCACTCTTTGCATATACCCGTTATACTACAGTTGCTACATACAGATCTACCTCCACGTTGCTTATCAACGGTGACAGCTCTATTTCCTCTGCTTATCAGCAGATCCTTGCGGGACAGTATCAGTCCAACGATTACCCCTATATCCTTAAAGCTAACGATACTCTCAATGAGGTGGCAGACCGCCTCGCAGATTACGATTTTGAGGAGAATGGCGGAGTCCCCTACAGAATCTATTCCTCCGGAGTCCTTTCGGGAATGATCTCTTTTGAGGTCGTTGAGGAGTCGCGTATATTCCGTATAACAGTTACGAGCTATTATCCCGAAGAGGCGAGAATAATTGCCGACGCGGTGTCCAGAGTGTTTATTGAGCGTGCTGAATATATAACGAGTGCTGACGTTGCCGTTGTTGACAGCCCTACCGTTCCTCAGGCGGCGGTTTCCGCAGGATACGGAAGAAAGGCCGTGTTCGGATTCCTTATCGGCCTCATTCTCGGTGCGGCTGCAGTTATTGTCGCGGGACTTTCAAACGACACCTTCGATTCGGACGATTGGTTGCTTACTCAGTTCAAGGACGATATCCCTGTTCTTGCTACCGTTCCCGATGCGTATTCGGAGCATAAGTCTTACGGATATTACCGATCCTCGAAAAAGTCTCACGGTGAAAACGAATGACGCCGATCGAACAGACTTGTAACGGCATTAATATTCTGTTGGAGATTTGATAGATGTTTAAACTGAACAGAAAAAAAGTGGAAACTAAAGAAAGAAAACGCAAGTTTGGTAAAGATCTGGACTTTGCGTCGGTCGAGGCATACAATCTGCTTCGAACGAACCTGTACTTTTCCTTGGCTGACGTTGCTGGGGGCAAAGTGTTGGGCGTAACGAGCCCTTGTCCTCAGGAGGGCAAAAGTACGACTTCTTTAAATCTTGCTTATGCTCTTGCGGCTGCAGGACACAAGGTTGTGCTTATCGACTCGGATATGCGCCGTCCCTCGTTGGCAGGTGTTTTGGAAATGTCTCTCTCCCCCGGGTTATCTAACCTTTTGGTTGATGAAACCGTGGAGGCCATACATTCCGGAGTGGTTCACGAGAATTTGTCGGTCTTGCTTTCCGGCGATATTCCTCCGAATCCTTCCGAGCTTGTAGTGTCGGATAAAATGAAGGCACTTATCGAAAAGCTAAGGGGCATTTACGACTACGTGGTCGTGGATCTTCCTCCCGTTAATCTCGTATCTGACCCTATAATGATGTCCCGTCATCTCGACGGAATGATCGTTATCGTCAGACACGGATACACAAGGCGCAGAGACGTTAACGACGCCGTGCGCAGTCTGAAGCTGGTCAATGCTAAGATCCTCGGATTCGTTTACAACGGTGCCAAGGCTGCCAAAAAGCGTTACCGTAGGTCGAATTATTATCATTATACTTACTATACCTCTGATAAGAATTGACCCGCTAACTTATTTTGTCTACAATAACGTTTAAATAAAAACAATTATTATGTGTAGTGAAAGGATTTATTATGAAAAAGTTATTCAGTTTGCTTATTGCGGTTGCTATGATCGTTTCTATTGGCAGCCTTGCACTCCTTGTAGGTGCAGATTACGTTCCCAGCGTTGAGTTTAATGACGCTCCCGTTGTCGTTCCCCCTTCTGTTCCCGATGAAGAGCTCCCCGAGGATTACGATCCCACCGTTGATGAGATCAAGGGCGTAGTTGCTGACGGTGAAGGCAAGAAGGATTTCGTTTATGAGAGCCAGATGATCCTTATGTCTCTTTCCGATGCTTACAAGGTTATTGACCAGACAGATGCAGAGGAGCTGCACGTTGAGCTCGGTAATGAACTTATTTCTGCTTACGAGGACGTTAAAGCGTCGGTTTCCGAGGCAATTTCCGGACTTGAGGACTTTGCCGGATCTCTCGGCTTTGAGGCTCCCGAGTTCACTATAGAGAACATTTTCAATCTTAGCGTCGAAGCTGATATCTCTGCTGAAGGCACTACTTTGAGCGTTGTGTTCGAAAATGATATGGACGTTACTGACAAGAATCTTGTCGTTGCATATTACGCTAACGATGCTTGGGTTATCGTTGATTCCGGTAAGGTAACTTTCGACGGAACTAACTTCTCGGTTGAACTCGACGAGGTAGGTCCTATTGTATTTATCTCCGTTGATGAGAAGACCCCCGAGGAGTCTACCACCGTTGGCTCTGGCGAGTCTACCGAAGAGAGCACCGAGGAGAGCACTGAGGAGAGTACTAATGCGCCTGATGAGGGCGGAGACGATAAAAAGAGCTCTGCTTGGATTTGGGTAGTTGCATCCGTTTCTGTAGTTGCAGTGGGCGGCGGCGTTACTGTATTCGTTCTCTGGAAGAAGGGTATAATTCGCTTTAAGAAATAATTGAGTCGTCCCTTTGGAAGACACAAACTAAAAAATAAACTTTGACGCGCGTATAAAAGCGCGAATCGACGGCGGTTGCCGAAGCGAACAAAAACGGCTTGTTACGCGCTTAGTCATATTTGATCGTTGCCTCTGTGGCTTGCGAAGTGTGACGAATGGAGTGTGTATGAGGAAAAACAGAAGAACTATCTTGCTTTTCACGGCGTTTTTGGTATGTATTGCTTTGGTTTCCGCCGTTTTGTTTAATCTGGACCGTATAATGTTGGCTATAAACGGAACGCCCGCAGGTAATTCGAACGATAGGACAGATACCTTGGATACCGTATATATTGACGGTGAGGCGTACCGCCCGAAAAGCACGGTTAAAAATTACGTTATTATTGGAATAGATCAATATGGAGCGACTGAAAGCAACGGATATGCTCAGGCCGATTTCATTTTGGTGCTGTCCTTTGACAGCGCGGATAATTCTTACAGGGTTATCCCGATCAACCGAGATACGATGACTGAGATATTGGTTTACGATGCTTTTAGCGGTGAATCGAAGGAGACCGTTGCGCAGATCGCTTTGTCTCACAACGACGGCACATACACCGAAATAAGCAATACTAGAAAGAGCAAAAACACGACTAAAGCCGTATCTGATCTACTATATGGCGTTGAATTTAAAAATTACGTATCGATGTCTATGAATACCATCGGCATTATAGTTGATCATATCGGCGGAGTTGAGGTATACGTTGAGGACGATATGACCTCCGTTGATGAACGTCTTGTTGCAGGGCAGACGGTTATGCTTGACGGTGAGCTTGCGACGAAGTTTATTGGTGCGCGAGGCGGAGTCTCCGACGGAACCAACGTATCGCGAATCAAACGACAGATGGTGTTTTTCGATGCTTTTATAGAGAAAGCAAGCAGTTCTCAGATCGATGAGGAGCTTTTACTTGAGTGTTATGAAAGCGTTGAGGATTACATTGTTACGAATGCCGGTGAGGGAATATTCGGGGAGATCTCGGAAAAGCTCTCAAGCTACGAGAAAAAGGAAACGATAATGATTCCCGGAGAGTCTAAGGTCGGCAAAAAATATATGGAATTTTACGTCGATGAAGAAGGATTGAAGGATATAGTTACCGATGTTTTTTACAAAAAAGCAAACTGACGGGAAAAGCTTTCGGAATGCTTGTACACAAACAGATCTGGTAGATATGCATTCGCATATACTGCCCTGTGTTGACGACGGAAGCGAGAGTGTTGAGAGATCTCTTGAGATGCTTGAGTGTTCTTATGAGCAAGGGGTCAGAAATATAGTTGCCACGCCGCATTTTTATCCCGACGCAACTAACCCCTCGGATTTTCTCAATAGGAGGGGCAAGGCGGCGGAGACGCTTGCGTCTGCGGTGTTCGAGCAAAAGGATATGGGTAAGAATTTTCCCACCGTTTATTTGGGCGCAGAGGTTGCTTACTTTGATGGGATATCAAGAAGCTCCTCAATGTCGGAGCTCTGTGTTTTAGGTACTAATCTTTTGCTTGTGGAGATGCCATTTGAGCGCTGGAGCGACTCCCATATTCGAGAGCTGTTCTCTTTGAAGGCCAAGGGATTCAGACCTGTGGTCGCTCACTATGACAGATATTGTGCGTATCAGGAAAAGGGGCTTTTGGATCGGTTGCTTGAGGGAGGCGTGGAGATACAGCTCAACGCCGAGGCATTCCTGAGATTCGGCACGAAGAGGCAGGCGATTTCTATGGTTTCTATGGGGACAGTCGGATTTTTGGGCTCGGATTGCCATAATATGACGACGCGTATGCCGAATTTGGCAAGCGCGGTGGCGGTTATTGATAAGGCCTTGGGGTGCGCTTGCGTTGAGGATCTGATGGAATACTCTGCGTCCGAGCTTGAGAGTGCAGACGCTATTGTTTGATACTTTTGTGGAAACGGCCGTTACGCTGCGGTCTTTGCGGATATTTTGGGAGGTTTGATGAAAAAAAGATATTGGCTCATTGCGATATTCGCATTTATAGTGTGCTTTATATGGGGTAATTCCGTTTTCTCCTCACAGATCTCGTCCGCTATAAGCAAAGCTGTTGGTGAATTTTTTGCCTCGATATTCGGAACCGGAAACGGCGCTACTACTGTGGGAGGTCTTTCGGTTAGAAAGATGGCTCATTTCATCGAATTTGCGGTTTTGGGAATTGCCGCGTCTTTGCTTTTTAAGTTGTTTGCAAAGAACAGGTTTGTATACGCCCTTCTTCTTGCTTTGTGCGGTCTTTTCGTCGCACTTATGGATGAAACTATACAGATATTCAGTCAAAGGGGATCATCTGTTCGGGACGTGTGGATCGATATTCTCGGATACTCGGTTGCCTGCTTGGCGGTTGAGGCGTTATGTCTTATTCGCGTTGAAATTAAAAGAAAAAATACAGATAAGAAATGATTTTTGTCAAGACTTTTTTGTTTGTTCCTACAGTTGCATTTTTATTGATAAAATAAGATAAAAATGTAGGGAATAAAAGAAAAAAGTCTTGACATTTCTATTTCTTTATGATATTATAATAGTGTAATAATGATTAGGAAAAATTACGAGGATTTCTGCGACTGACGGAATGAGTGGCATAACCACGGTGAAACAGAAATCTATATTGCCGACCGTCTGGGCTCGCTTGTTTCTGTTGAAGGGATAAGTGCGCCTTTTTTGCTTTTTGGATTTGATTTTAAAATCGATAGTTTTCGGAGGTGTTATATATGAAAAAAGTTGGTATAGTTATGGGAAGTGCAAGTGACATGCCTGTCGTTAAAAAGGCGATAGATACACTTGAGGCTTTTGGCATTCCGTACGAGGTTCACGTTTATTCAGCTCACCGTACTCCCGTGGAGGCGGCGGAGTTTACAAAAAACGCGAAGGCGAACGGATTTGGTGTTATTATCGCAGCTGCAGGTATGGCGGCTCATCTTGCGGGCGCGGTTGCCGCGAATACCACGCTTCCGGTTATCGGAATTCCTTGCAAGTCCACTAATCTCGACGGGCTTGACGCGCTTTTGTCTACTGTGATGATGCCCTCCGGCATTCCAGTGGCTACGGTTGCGATTGACGGAGCGACCAACGCTGCCTTGCTTGCGGCGCAGATACTTGCTCTTTCCGATGTGCAGCTTGATGCCAAGATCGTGGCAAAGAGAGAAGCGGACGCAAAGGCAGTTCTTGAAAAGGATGCGGCTGTTGCGGCGGAATACAATAAATAATTTGGTTTTCATTTTTTTCGGATCTTGCACGGTCTGAATTTCGTATTTTCAGCAAAAAGGGGTATATCATGGGAGGATTTTTCGGAATTGCTTCAAGACGCGATTGCTTAAGTGACGTTTTCTTTGGAACGGATTATCATTCGCATCTAGGAACAAGACGCGGCGGCCTTGCGGTCTATGACAAGGAGCTTGGATTGCAAAGAGAGATACACAATATATCGAACTCGCCGTTCAGAACCAAGTTTGAACGAGTTTTTGAGGAAATGCGCGGCACCAGCGCGATAGGATCGATCAGCGACAGCGACCCTCAGCCGCTTCTCATCAGCTCAAAGCTTGGCACGTACGCTATCGCTACTATCGGTATAGTAAACAACGTCGATAACTTGTTGCAAGAATATTTTTCACATACCACGGGACATTTTAACGCTATGACGGGCGGGCAGATAAACTCTACCGAGCTCGTAGCGGCACTTATAAATCAAAAGGACAGCTTTGCTGAGGGAATCAAGTTCGCCAACGAGGTCGTAGAAGGAACGGTTTCTCTTCTGATCCTTAAGGACGGGGGAAACATTATTGCCGCAAGGGACAAGTTTGGCAGACTTCCCGTGCTCATCGGAAAGGACGAATACGGATACGCAGTCGCGTTCGAGTCCTTTGCTTATCAGAAGCTTGGGTATGAAGACGAGCGAGAGCTTGGCCCCGGCGAGATCGTTGAGATAACACCCGATGGAATAGAGCAGCTTTCTCCTCCACAAAAAAAGATGAAGGTGTGCGCTTTCCTTTGGTCGTATTACGGCTATCCTACTGCGACCTACGAGGGAGTAAACGTTGAAGCAATGCGATACCGCAACGGACAGATAATGGCAAGATCTGATCTTGAGGCGGGTCTTTGCGACGGTATCGATTACATCAGCGGCGTGCCCGATTCGGGAACGCCCCACGCGATCGGATATTCTAATGCGAGCTGCTTGCCGTTCTCTCGCCCCTTTATAAAATATACGCCTACCTGGCCGCGAAGCTTTATGCCTCCGAGTCAGGCTGACAGAAAAAAGGTTGCGAAGATGAAACTGGTGCCTGTGCACGATCTTATTCAGGACAAAAATCTGCTTTTCGTGGACGACTCGATAGTTCGAGGAACACAGCTTCGCGAGACGGTTGAATTTTTGTATGAAAACGGTGCGAAGTCGGTGCACATGCGATCGGCTTGCCCACCTATCATGTACAGTTGCAAGTATTTGAATTTCTCCAGAGCGACCAGCCCTATGGAGCTTATCGCACGAAAGACCATTATGGAGCTTGAGGGCGAGGAGGGATTTAAATATATTGAAGAATACAGCGATGCCAACACCGAGCGCGGCAAAAATCTGCGCCGAAAGATATGTGAGAAGCTTCACTTGGCATCTCTCGAGTTCCAGTCTATCGAGGGCATAATCAAAGCCATCGGACTCCCCGAGGACCAGCTTTGCACGTATTGCTGGACGGGAAAAGAATAATTGCATTATGATGAGCATTACGAAAGGTAAGGGTTTTTATGAATAATTCAAGATCTGAGAGCTACGCTGCGGCGGGCGTTGATATTACTGCAGGTTATAAGGCCGTTGAATTGATGAAAAAGCACATCGCTCGTACCAAAAACGAGGGTTGCCTCGACGACGTTGGAGGATTTGGAGGCTGCTTCGGTCTTCCTTTGGGCTTGGAGGAGCCTGTGCTCGTTTCGGGCACTGACGGTTGCGGAACCAAGGTGAAAATGGCTATTTTGATGGACAAGCACGATACTATCGGTATCGATGCGGTGGCTATGTGCGTTAACGACATCATCTGCTGCGGCGCAAAGCCTTTGTTCTTCCTTGATTACATTGCTTGCGGAAAGAATATTCCCGAGAAGATCGCCGCTATCGTTGGCGGTGTTGCCGAAGGTTGCGTTCAGTCGGGCGCGGCACTTATCGGTGGAGAAACTGCAGAGCATCCCGGTATGATGCCCGCGGAAGAATACGACCTTGCCGGATTTGCGGTTGGTATCGTTGACAAGAAAAAGATACTTGACAACACGAGAATGGCGGAGGGTGACGTGGTCATCGCTCTTGCTTCAACCGGAGTTCATTCCAACGGATTCTCGCTTTGCAGAAAGGTGTTTGATATAGACAAGAATCCCGATTCTCTTTACGTTCCTTGCGAAAAGCTTGGTGGTAAGAGTATTGCGGAGACCTTGCTTACTCCCACCAAGATCTACGTTAAGAGTATCCTTTCACTTTTAGAGCAGGTTGACGTCAAGGGTATTTCTCATATCACCGGCGGTGGATTCTATGAGAATATTCCGAGATCTATTCCAAAGGGACTTACCGCGAAGATCGACAAGAGCGCTGTCAAGGTGCTTCCCATATTCGATCTTATCGCAGAGGTTGGGAATATTCCCGAGAGAGATATGTATAACACCTATAATATGGGCGTTGGTATGAGCGTTGTCGTTCCCGCGACTGAGGTAGATAAGGCGCTTGAAATTCTTCGTGCAAACGGTGAAACTGCGTACGTTATCGGTGAGATCGTCAAGGGTGACGAGGGAGTTATACTCTGCTGATATGGGAAATAGAGCAAGAATTGCGGTGCTGGTGTCGGGAGGCGGAACTAATCTTCAAGCACTTATCGATGCACAGCACAGTGGAATAATCAATAGCGGAGAGATAGTTTTAGTAATCTCCAGTCAGCCTACGGCTTTTGCTCTTGAAAGAGCTAGGAAGGCAGGTGTTGACAGCGCGGTGGCATATAAGAAGGAACTTGGAAGTCATGAGGCGTTTGAGGCGAAAATACGCAGTTTGATTGACGAATACAAGATCGATCTTATAGTCCTTGCAGGCTTTATGTCTATCTTGTCAGAGGATTTCACCAAGGCTTATCCCAAGAGAATACTTAACGTACATCCGTCGCTCATTCCTTCCTTCTGCGGCGCAGGGTTTTACGGACTCCGCGTTCACGAAGCGGCGCTTTCGTACGGCGTAAAGGTAACGGGCGCCACGGTGCATTTTGTAAACGAGATACCCGACGGCGGCGAGATCGTAATGCAAAAAGCGGTTGAGATAAAAGACGGAGATACCGCAGAGGTTCTCCAAAAAAGAGTAATGGAAGAAGCTGAGTGGAAGATACTTCCGGCGGCGGTTGAAAAGATATCAAAAGAAATAATGGATGCGAAAGGAAACAACTGATATGGCACTTTTTGATCTTACCAAGCTTTTAAGCGAGAATACTTATCCCGGTCGAGGAATCGTTATCGGTAAATCCGCAGACGGCAAGAGCGCGCTTATCGCGTACTTTATTATGGGCAGAAGCGTTAATTCGCGCAATCGTGTTTTCGAGCGCTTTGAGGGCGGTATGAGAACTAAGGCATTCGATGAATCCAAGCTTTCCGATCCCCATCTTATAATTTACAATCCTTATCTTTCTGCGCAGAACGGGTCGATCGACATTATAACAAACGGAGATCAGACCGATACAATATACGATTACATAAAGGAAAACGGCGAGGACGGCTGTGCCTTTGTCAAGTCATTGCACACCCGCGAGTTTGAGGACGATGCTCCCAACTTTACTCCCCGAATTTCCGGAATCCTTCATTACGCTCCGTCTGACACCTTCCATTATCAGATGTCCATATTGAAGAGCGCAAACGGAGATGGCTCGGTATGTAACAGATATTTTTACAGCTATACTCCCAGAGATGGCTTCGGTCATTTCATTCACACATACAAGTGCGACGGTAATCCTATCCCCTCTTTCTACGGTGAGCCTGAGGAGGTCGCACTCCCAAATACTGCGGCAGAGCTTGCCGACATTTGTTGGAATAACCTTAATGATGACAATAAGGTGTCGCTGTTCGTCAGACAGGTTCCTCTTGACGGCAGTGAGCCCACGGAAATTATAATCAACAAGAATAAATAAGGAGAAACGACGATGAAAGAATTTGAGCTTAAGTACGGTTGTAACCCCAATCAGAAGCCTTCCAAGATATTTATGCACGACGGAAGTGATCTTCCTATTGAGATCTTGAACGGCAGACCCGGATACATCAATTTCCTTGACGCGTTCAACTCCTGGCAGCTTGTCAAGGAGCTTAAGGAGGCGCTTGGTCTTCCTGCTGTTACCTCGTTCAAGCACGTCAGCCCCACCAGCGCGGCTGTGGGTCTTCCTCTCTCCGAGAAGTTGAAGAAGGCTTGCTTCGTTGACGACATTGAGGGTCTTGACGAGTCTCCTTTGGCTTGTGCTTACGCGAGAGCAAGAGGTACGGACAGAATGTGCTCATTTGGCGACTGGGTGGCGCTTTCCGACGTTTGCGACGTTACCACCGCGAAGATGATCGCTCGCGAGGTCTCAGACGGTATCATTGCTCCCGGATACGAGCCCGAGGCGCTTGAGATCCTTAAGGGCAAGAGAAAGGGCGGATATAACATCGTTAAGATCGATCCCGATTTCACTCCCGATCCCGTAGAGAGAAAGCAGGTCTACGGTATCACCTTTGAGCAGGGAAGAAACAATTACAAGATCAGCGCGGATATTCTTCAGAACGTGGTAACCGCTAACAAGGACATGCCCGAGTCTGCTATCCGCGATCTCGTAGTTGCGCTTATTACACTTAAATATACACAGTCCAACTCGGTTTGCTTCGCGGTCGACGGTCAGGCGATCGGTGTTGGCGCAGGTCAGCAGTCGAGAGTTCATTGCACTCGTTTGGCGGGCGGCAAGGCAGACACCTGGTTCTTGCGCCAGAGCGACAAGGTATTGAATCTGCCCTTTAAGTCCACTCTCGGACGTCCCGACAGAGATAACGTTATCGACGGCTACATCAATCAGAATGAAGAGGACGTTTGCGCTGACGGAAACTGGCAGAAGTACTTTACCGAGCAGCCTGCCCCCTTTACCAAGGATGAGCAGAGAGCTTATCTCGACACTATCGACGGAGTTGCTCTCGGATCTGACGCTTTCTTCCCCTTTAGCGACAATATTGAGCGCGCGAAGAAGTCCGGTGTTAAGTACATTGCAGAGCCCGGGGGATCTATCCGTGACGATCTCGTTATCGAGTGCTGTGATAAATACGGCATGGCGATGGCGTTTACGGGAATGAGATTGTTCCACCATTAATAAACCTTCGACTTTTTCCGTAATGCTTCGTTGCTCCTCGAAAGCGGCTCGACTTACGTAAGTAAGCCTTCGCCTTGCTTCCTCCGGTGCGCCTTGCCTTACGAAAAAATTCTCGGTTTCTTTATGTAAGCTAAAATAGAAATTCCGAAACAAGTTGGAGGTAAAAATGAAAATAATGGTAGTAGGCGGTGGCGGCAGAGAGCACGCCATCATCAAGAAGATAAAAGAGAATAAGGACGTCGAAAGGATATATGCGCTCCCCGGAAACGGCGGTATTGCGGCGGATGCCGAGTGCGTAGACATTGGCGCGAAGGATATTGAAGCGATCGTGAAATTTGCGGTTGATAACGGCATCGATTACGCCGTTGTTGCGCCTGACGATCCGCTTGTGCTCGGTTGCGTTGATGCCCTAGAGGCAAAGGGAGTTGCTTGCTTCGGTCCCCGTGCAAACGCGGCGATAATCGAGGGTAGCAAGGTCTTTTCGAAGAATCTGATGAAGAAATACGGAATACCGACGGCGGCTTACGAGGTCTTTGACGATATGGAGGCAGCGCTTGCTTATCTTGAGACTGCTCCGATCCCCACGGTCATCAAGGCTGACGGACTTGCGCTTGGAAAGGGAGTTATTATCGCACAGACTCTCGACGAGGCGAAGCAGGCGGTCGTTTCGATGATGCAGGACAAGCAATTTGGTGCAAGTGGTGACCATATTGTTATCGAAGAATTTTTGACGGGTCCCGAGGTCTCAGTGCTTGCGTTTACAGACGGCAAGGTCGTAAAGCCGATGATCTCGTCGATGGACCACAAGAGAGCCGGCGACAACGACACGGGTCTTAATACCGGGGGCATGGGAACGGTCGCGCCTAATCCTTATTACACCGAGAAAATTGCAAATCAGTGCATGGAGACGATATTCAAGCCGACGATCGACGCGATGAACGCCGAGGGCAGAACGTTTAAGGGCTGTCTTTATTTCGGGCTTATGCTTACACCCAACGGTCCGAAGGTGATCGAATACAACTGCCGTTTCGGAGATCCCGAGACTCAGGTGGTGCTTCCTTTGCTTGAAAGTGATCTGCTCACCGTTATGATGGCGACCACGAACGGAACGCTTGAGGAGACCGAGGTCAAATTCAGTGACAAGCATGCTTGCTGTGTAATTATGGCTTCTGCGGGATATCCTCAGTCCTACGAAAAGGGATTTGAGATGACTATTCCCGCCGATATCGCTCCCGCCGTTTACGTGGCGGGCGCTAAGCTCTCTGACGGAAAGCTTCTTACCAACGGCGGTCGTGTTCTTGGTGTCACAAGCATCGATGATACGCTTGAGGGTGCTATCAAGGCATCCTATGAGAAGGTTGAAAAGATACATTTTGGAAATGCATATTACCGTCACGATATCGGTCAGCGTGCGTTGGCGGCAAACAAAGACTAATTTCGAAAGGATTTTGAGTCATGGTTTATAGAATTTTTGTTGAAAAGAAAAAGGAGCTTGCTCATGAGGCGGCAGGTCTTTATTCCGAGCTTAAAAACCTTCTTGGAATAAAAAATCTTGAGGGCGTTCGCATACTTAACCGCTATGATGCTGACGATATTGAGGCAGAGATCTTTGACAAGGCGAAGGCAAGCGTGTTTTCCGAGCCCCAGCTCGACATCGTGACCGAAGCTCTTGACGCTAAGGGCGGCAAGGTTTTTGCGGTTGAATTTTTGCCCGGTCAGTTTGATCAGAGAGCAGACAGTGCGGCTCAGTGTATTCAGATAATGTCTTGCGGTAAGAGACCCACCGTTCGTTCGGCAAAGGTCTACGTTCTTGAGGGTAAGCTTTCCGATATGGACGTGGAGGAGATCAAAAAATACGTTATCAACCCTGTTGAAGCTAGAGAAGCGGCTCTTGACAAGCCCGAAACTCTTGCGGTTGAGTATGAGATACCCACGAGCGTTGCAACGGTTGACGGATTTGTGAATATGGACGACGAGGCGCTTGGCAATATGGTCAAGGAGCTTGGTCTTGCAATGGATATAGACGATATAAAGTTCTGCCGCGAGTATTTTGCGAGCGAGAAGAGAGATCCTACCATTACCGAGATCAGAATGATCGATACTTACTGGTCTGATCACTGCCGTCACACTACCTTCTTGACTACGATCGACAAGGTGACGTTCGAGGACGAGCTGCTTGAAAAGACATATAAGGAATATCTTGCTGTGCGTGAGAAGCTTGGCAGGACAAAGCCCCAAAATCTTATGGATATTGGAACTCTTGCGGCGAAATATCTCAAAAAGACGGGTCAGCTCCAAAAGCTTGACGAGAGCGAGGAGATCAACGCTTGTACCGTCAAGATCAAGGTGACGGTTGACGGTATTGACGAGGATTGGCTCTTGCTTTTCAAGAACGAGACTCACAATCACCCTACCGAGATCGAGCCCTTTGGCGGCGCGGCAACCTGCATTGGCGGCGCGATCCGCGATCCGCTTTCGGGACGATCCTACGTTTACGCGGCTATGCGTGTGACGGGTGCGGCTGATCCTACGGTGCCCGTTTCCGAGACTATAAAGGGCAAGCTTCCCCAGAGAAAGATCGTACAGACCGCGGCGGCGGGATATTCGTCCTACGGTAACCAGATCGGTCTTGCTACGGGTATAGTTGACGAGCTTTATCACCCCGGCTATGCGGCGAAGAGAATGGAGATCGGTGCGGTCATCGCGGCGGCTCCTTCCGAAAACGTCAGACGTGAATGCCCTCTTGACGGCGACGTCGTAGTTCTGCTTGGCGGACGTACCGGACGTGACGGTGTTGGTGGTGCTACCGGCTCGTCCAAGGCGCACGATTCTCATTCGGTCGAGACCTGCGGTGCAGAGGTGCAGAAGGGCAATGCGCCCGAGGAAAGAAAGCTTCAGCGTCTTTTCAGAAACGCGGAGGCTTGCAGAATGATAAAGAGATGTAACGACTTTGGCGCGGGTGGTGTTTCGGTTGCGATCGGCGAGCTTGCGGACGGTCTTGACATCGATCTTAACAAGGTTCCGAAGAAATACGAGGGACTTGACGGCACAGAGCTTGCGATATCCGAGTCGCAGGAGAGAATGGCTGTCGTTATTGAAAAAGAAAATATTGAGAGATTTATGGCTCTTGCCGAGAGCGAAAACCTTGAAGCGACGGTCGTGGCTCGCGTTACTGAGGAGCCTAGACTTCGCGTTCATTGGAACGGTAAGACTATAATTGACATTTCCCGTGAGTTCCTCAACTCAAACGGCGCGGAGAAGCACATTGACGTTGCTCCCGCGGCGGCAGTTTGCGATTATGAGAAGGACTACGTGGAGGATTTTGTAGTAGGATACAAGGCACTTGTGGGTGACTTGAACGTTTGCTCGAAGCGCGGTCTCTCCGAGAGATTTGACTCGACGATCGGTGCGGGCACGGTGCTTATGCCCTTTGGCGGAAAGCATCAGAAAACTCCTATTCAGGCGATGGTTCACAAGGTTTCGGTCGAGCAGAAGCACACCGACACCTGCTCGTTTATGTCTTGGGGATACAATCCCTATATTGCAGAAAAATCTCCCTATCACTCGGCTTATCTTGCAGTGGTTGAGAGTGCAGCTAAGCTCGTTGCGGCAGGCGCTTCCTACGAGGACGTATATCTTACCTTCCAGGAATACTTTGAAAAGCCGCTTAAGGACGGCAAGAGATGGGGCAAGCCATTTGCGGCTCTTCTTGGTGCGTTCAGAGCTCAGGTAGAGCTTGGGATCGCGGCTATCGGCGGTAAGGACTCGATGAGTGGCTCGTTTGAGAAGCTTGACGTTCCTCCCACGCTCGTTTCCTTTGCTGTTACTACGGGTAAGATCGATGAGGTCGTTACGAACGACGCAAAGGCGGCAGGTCACAAGCTTATCTGCATTGCGCCCAAGTATGGCGAGGATAATCTGCCCGTGGCAAGCTCGCTGATCGAGACCTTTAATAAGGTAACGGCGCTTATGAGAGCAGGCAAGGTGTATTCGGCTTACACTCCCACGATGGGCGGTATTGCCGAGGCGGTATACAAGATGTGTATTGGTAACGGACTCGGATTCAGATTTGACGAGTCTATGTGCAACAGAGCGATATTCAATTATTGCTACGGAGCGTTCTTGCTTGAGGTCGACGCTGATGCGGAGGGTATGATCGTTGGATATTTTACAGACGACGGCAAGATCTCCCGTGGGGACGAGCAAATTTCCTTTGCGGAGCTTGATAAGCTTTACGAGGGCAAGCTTGAGAGCGTTTTCCCGACTCTTGAAAAGGACGGCAACAAGCTTTACGAGAATATAAGCTTCAATGCTGAAAATAGAGTTGCTCCTGCTATCAAGGTCGCAAAGCCGAAGGTGCTTATTCCCGTATTCCCCGGAACCAACTGTGAATTTGACACCGCAAAGGTTATGAGAGATGCGGGCGCGAATGCCGAAATATTCGTTATCAACAATATGACTCAAGACGGCATTCAGAGAAGTGTGGAGAGCTTCGCAAAGAAGCTGGCTGAAAGCCAGATGGTATTCGTTCCCGGAGGATTTTCGGGCGGTGACGAGCCTGACGGATCGGGCAAGTTTATTATGGCATTCTTCCGCAACGGACAGATCAAGGACGGCGTTCACGACCTTCTTAACAACCGTGACGGTCTGATGTGCGGCGTTTGTAACGGATTCCAGGCGCTTATTAAGCTCGGTCTTGTGCCTTACGGAAAGATAATTGACACCGATGCAAATTGCCCGACGCTGACCTTTAACACGATTGGTAGACACCAGTCGAAACTTGTGAGAACCAGAATTGCCTCCAATAAGTCGCCCTGGCTTGCGGCGACTGAGGTCGGTGACATTTATACCGTCGCTATCTCGCACGGTGAGGGTCGCTTCCTTGCATCCGACGAGCTTTTAAAAGAGCTGATCGCGAACGGTCAGGTCGCTACTCAGTACGTTGATCTTGAGGGCAACGCGACGAGTGATATTCGCTACAATCCCAACGATTCTGTCATGGCGATCGAAGGTATTACCTCGCCCGACGGACGTGTATTCGGTAAGATGGGTCACTCCGAGCGTATAGGAAACGGACTTTATCAGAACGTTCTCGGTGAGTTCGATATGAAGATGTTTGAAAGCGCGGTTAGATACTTTAAATAAGATGTGCGGAACCTTTTTTGGTAAAAAAGGTTCCGCACCTCCAAAAAACTTCCCGTAGGATAGATTTTGGTTCTACGGTTTGTGAAATTTAAATTCTATTAAATTATATGGCTTTTGGGGCAGGGATCCAAAAGGAAAGGATTTCTAAATGGCATATTTATCTGATATTGAGATAGCTCAGGCGACGAAAATGAGGCACATCCGCGAGATTGCGGAGGCCGCGGGTGTGGATGAAAAATATCTCGAGCAGTACGGAAATTACAAGGCAAAGGTCGACTACTCGCTTCTCAAGGAGAGTGAGAGAAAGGACGGCAAGCTGATCCTTGTTACTGCTATTACTCCCACCCCTGCGGGTGAGGGAAAGACTACAACCACTATCGGTCTTTCCGACGGTCTTAAGAAGATAGGCAAGAACGTAGTCGTTGCACTTCGTGAGCCCTCCTTGGGTCCCGTTTTCGGTGTCAAGGGCGGTGCAGCAGGCGGCGGATACGCGCAGGTCGTTCCTATGGAGGATATCAATCTGCATTTTACGGGTGATTTCCACGCGATCGGTGCGGCTAACAATTTGCTTGCGGCTATGCTGGACAACCATATTTATCAGGGTAACGCTTTGAATATCGATCCACGTAGAATTACGTGGAGAAGATGTGTTGATATGAATGACCGTCAGCTTCGCTTTGTTACCGACGGTCTTGGCGGACGTGTGAACGGTGTGCCGAGAGAAGACGGCTACGACATTACCGTGGCTTCTGAAATTATGGCGGTGTTCTGCCTTGCTTCGTCGATCTCCGATCTCAAGGAGAGACTCTCGAGGATCGTTGTGGCATACACTTACGATGAAAAGCCCGTTACGGCGGGCGATCTCAAGGCGGTCGGAGCTATGGCGGCGCTTCTCAAGGATGCCCTGAAGCCCAACCTTGTGCAGACTCTTGAAGGCACTCCTGCTTTCGTGCACGGAGGTCCTTTTGCAAATATTGCTCACGGCTGCAACTCGGTCATTGCGACCAAGATGGCGATGAAGCTCGGCGATTACGCCGTTACCGAAGCAGGATTCGGTGCAGATCTCGGCGCTGAAAAGTTCCTCGATATCAAGTGCCGTATGGCAGGTTTGACTCCCTCGGCGGTCGTTGTCGTTGCTACCGTTCGCGCGCTCAAGATGCACGGTGGATCTCCTAAGACCGAGCTTGGCAGTGAAAATCTCGAGACGCTTGAGAAGGGAATTCCCAATCTTCTCCGTCACGTTTCCAATATCAAGAACGTATACAAGCTTCCTTGCGTGGTTGCGGTCAACCGCTTCCCGACCGATACCGATGCTGAAATAGAGCTTGTGATTGAAAAGTGCAAGGCTCTCGGCGTTAACGTCGTGCTTTCGACCGTCTGGGCAGACGGCGGTGCGGGCGGAATTGCGCTTGCAGAGGAGGTAGTAAGACTTTGCGAGGAGCCCAATGATTTCAGCTTCAGCTATACCGATGAGCTTTCTATCGCTGAGAAGATTGAGGCGGTGACGAAGCGAGTTTACGGCGGCGTTGGCGTGAACATCACTCCTGCAGCACAGAAGCAGATCGCTCAGCTCGAGGCTCTGGGATATGGCAGATGTCCTATTTGCGTTGCGAAGACACAGTATTCCTTCTCGGACGATCCGACCAAGCTCGGCGCTCCCGAGGGCTTTACTGTTACCGTGCGAAGCGTCAAGGTTTCGGCGGGTGCAGGCTTTGTTGTCGTTCTGACCGGTGATATTATGACGATGCCCGGTCTTCCCAAGGTGCCTGCGGCTGAAAGGATCGACGTTGACGACAACGGAACGATAAGCGGCTTGTTCTGATACGGGTTAATACGTTAAATTTTAAAGCGCGTTCTCCTTTAGATAGGAGTGCGCGCTTTTTTGTTGATCAGAGTGTATTTATTATTGACAAAATAGAGTGTTTATGATAAAATAAAAACATGGCAGAGTTCTGTATTAAGAGCTGATTTACTAAAGGAGGACATTGTATGTTGAAATTTTCTGACGCACGCCAATCGTGGATAAAGGCAGTAGCAATGATTTTGCTTCTGTGTATGGTAATTTGCAGCGCAAGTGCGATATTGTCGGTAATTGCTGAGGATTCGGCGGGATCTTACGTTGCTCCTGATTATCTTGTCGATCTTGTTGATCCCGACAACGTTGGTTCTTGCTTTATCGGAGGACACAACGTCTCTGCGGAGGTTGTGGAAGGTTCGGCCAAGCTGATCTTTCAGGACAATGCAGGTGGAAACTGTGATGACCCTTACATTACGTTAAGGCTTCCGTCCTCCGAGATCGATTGTGAGCAATATCCTTATTTGGCTATGTTGGTCAAGACCAACAAGAGCAATATCAGAGGTGAGCTGCGCTTCAGAACTACTGAAACGGGAAATGAATTTCCTTGTCAGGCAATAAGATACGCAGCTTCGGAGGATTGGCAGCTTGTAGTATGCAACCTGACAAATCTTTCAACGGTGTATTATGCTCCTAATAATGTGCCTTATACCGGAACGTATACCGAACTAAGACTCGATATGTTTGATAATAACTTGGGGAAAATCCCTGCGGATACTCAATATTACGTAAAGGCGGTTGCTTTCTATAAGACCGCCGAGGATGCTGCTACGTTTATCAACTTCCAGTCCGATTACGTTGCCAAAGAGGAGGAGACCTTCGACGTAAATTACGCTGATTTCTGGCTTGGCGAGGAGTTTGAAGATCCCGATAACAGCAAGAGAATGAACTGGCTCAGTTACGGATTTACCGGAAGCATCGCTCCTGTTGATCAGTATCTGAAAGAGGGCTACGGCGGTATCGTTTCCAACGTAAACTTCAATCAGAAATATCTTAAAGATCCCAATGAGTTTGCTATTCTTAAAACGGTATATGACTATGCCGCAAGCAAGGGAATGACTCTTTGGATCTACGACGAATATCAGTGGCCCAGCGGCAAGGCGTACGGTCTTGTGCTTGACGCGCAGAAGGGGCGCGAATGGGAGTCCACGGGTATTGAACACATCGTTCTTACCGGTGTGGGCGGTACTGCGTCCTATACTCTTGGAGATACTCACGGTACTGATCTTGAGATCGGTATTATGCAGGCAGTTCTTACCGACAGCAATGGTTCTGTAAATCTCAACGTTAACGATAATGGAACTGTTTCTTCCTCCGCGCTTGGCGACTGGACGCTCGATGTATATGTTCTTCGTTATACCTACGACGGAGAAGAGGACAGGACTAATTTCGATACTCTGCGCGACGTTGACCTGCTCAATCCCGATGCAGTTAAATACTTCATTGATATCACTTATCAGCAGTACTACGACCGTCTTGGTGACTCCTTTAAGAATATTACTGCGTTCTTTACCGATGAGCCCCAGCTTGGCAACAGAGATATGCTTGGCTACGTTGTGTGGACGAAGGGATTTGCTGAAAGATTCTATGAGACCTACGGTTATTATATCAATCTTCCCAGCTTGTTTGCGGGCTCTACCGATTACGACCGTATGGTAAGAATGAACTATTATCAGCTCGTAGCTACTATGTTCAAGGAATCTTACGTCGATCAGATCACCGAATGGTGTGAAGCTCACGGCGTTGCCTCCTCTGGTCACTTCTTGTTTGAGGAAGATATGAACGACCATATCGAGACCTACGGCGGAAACTTTATGCAGATCGTGGGCGGTATGACGATCCCCGGTGCCGACGCTCTTTGGGTCGATCCTCACAATCTGCTCAGACAGAACAATATTGGAGACTTTATGGGTCTTCGCTACGTTGCGTCCGCTGCTAAAAATGCGGGAAAGAACGACGTAATGATAGAGTACAATCCCAATGCAGCAGGTGTTCTCGATCATACCGACGACATTCTCGGAACCTCTATCGGAGGACTTTCGATAACCCGTTTGCTTGGAACCAATATCTATAACGTTATCAATCCTACAAGGGATTACTCTACTATTGAGATCAACAAGCTCAATACATATATCGGAAGACTGAACACGATACTTGATGAAACGGTTGAGAGCGGAGAGCTTGCAGTGTTCTATCCTATCGCTACCATTCAGGCTTACCACGATGCCGACAGAGATCATTCTTCAAGCTCGGGTAAGGATACAACGACGGTAGAGATGAACTCCAATTACGAAACACTTTGTCTGACTCTTTTGCAAAACCAGTATCTCTTTACTGTTCTTGACGACGAAAGCATTCGCGCCGCGAAGATAAACGACGAGGGCAGACTCGTTGTCGGATCGGGCTGTTATTCCACAGTGATACTTCCTTACACCGAGTATATTTCGGTTGAAGCACTTGAAAAGCTTGCAGAATTTGAGGATGCGGGCGGAACTGTGTTCTTCTACAACGCAGTCCCCACCCACGCGCTTACGCCTGATCTTGAGGATGAGATCGCGAAAATTATGGCCGAATTTGAAAATGAGGCGATATATTCGGTAAATGCATTGATGAAAAAGGTTAGAAAGTGCATTTCCACGAATCTGACCGTTAGAGCGTCGGGAGATAACGCTTCGGCTCTTCTGATGGGTGATTTCGAATCTGAGGATCGTGATGTTACTTTCTTGGTCAATTCAAGCGAGTCCAAATTGGCTGTCAAGTGGAATTATACTGACGGATACGAGGGAGTTGCTACTATTTATTATCCCGGATCGGGCAATATAGTGACAGTTGATATGTCGGAGGGCGTTGCTTCGATAACTATACCCGCTTATGAGGGAGTTTTGATTGTTCGTGAGGATGAAAACGATCTGACTCACGGAATAGAAGATGCTACCGAAGATACTACCGAGGATACTGCCGAGGATACTACCGAAGATATTGCCAAGGACACTACCGAAGATATTACCAAGGACACTACCGAAGATACTACTGAGGACGTCAGCGTTGACGTTACAGAGGATACCACCGATGTCGATACCGAGGAAAATACTGTATCGGGTGGCGATACCGACAAGTCAGGATCTGACGACAAGAAGGGCTGCAGGTCCTCTCTTGGCAGTGCTGTTGCAATTATAGCGTCTGCTATCATTGGAGGCGCAGTATTTGCAAAGAGACGCAAAGAAGATTAAAAATATAAATAGTTTTCGCCTGTGATGGCGTACGGTTAAAACGAAATGCCATAGCCTGTTTGGGCTATGGCATTTTTAAAAAAACGAATGGAGGGCGGAGCTTTCCGCGACCGAAATTTATGGATAATAAAAAGCTTTGGCTTGAAGAAAAATTTAAAGTTCCTGCGCTTGACAAAAGAATTGCTTGGTTAAGCTATGGATTTAACGGAGATACTGCGCCTGTCGATTATTTCTTGAAAGAGGGCTATGGCGGTATCGTTTCAAACGTTAATTTTAATCAGAACTACCTTAGGGATCCGCGCGAATTTGAGATCTTGAAAAAGGTTTACGATTATGCAGCGGATAAGGGCATGGTTCTCTGGATATACGACGAATATCAATGGCCCAGCGGTCGCGCTTTCGGTCTTGTGCTTGACGAGCAGCCCGGTCGCGAGTGGGAAGCTACGGGAATTAAGCATATAACAAAGGTTGGAAAAGGTGGCGTTGCATCTTACCGTTTGGGCGATGAGGACGGAGAAAATATTGAGATAAAGATAATGAGTGCTGTGTTGACTGACGGTTGCGGTTCGAGAGATCTTGCCGTTGATGGAGGGACTGTATCTGCGACGGTTTCAGGTGACTGGGAGCTTGACGTTTACGTGCTTCGTTATACATTTGATAAGGTTGAGGATCGCACGAATTTTGACCTGCTTCGTACCGTCGACCTGCTCAATCCCGATGCGGTGAAGAAGTTTATTGAGGTTACGCATAAGAGATACAAGAGGTATCTCGGTGACTCGTTTAAAAACATCAAGGCATTCTTTACCGACGAGCCCAATCTCGGAAACAGGGAGAAGGCGCGCTATGCGGTATGGAGCAAGGACTTTGATAAGAAATTTTTTGAGGAGTTCGGATACGAGATAAATATTCCGAGCATATTCTCGGGTGAGTCGGATCACGATCGTGCTGTGCGTCTTAATTATTATCAACTGGTATCCAAGCTTTTCAAGCAGTCGTATATCGATCAGATATCCGAGTGGTGTGAGGCCAACGGGGTTGCCTCGTCAGGTCATTTGCTCTTTGAGGAGAATATGAACTATCACGTTGAGACCTACGGCGGTAATTTTATGCAGGTGATAGGCGGAATGACGATCCCCGGAGTCGATATACTTTGGGTGGATCCCGATCATCTGCTCAGTCAGTGTGATATTGGAAACTATATGGGTCTCAGATACGTAGCATCGGCGGCTAAGCATGCCTGTAAGAGAGAGGTTATGATCGAGCTCAATCCCGATGCGGTCAATATCCTTTCGCAATACGACGGCTTTGGGGTTTCGATCGGTGGCTTGTCGATCACCAGACTTTTGGGTATCAATGACTTTACTATCATCAATCCCCAACGTAGTTACACGCTTGAGGAGATAAACAAGCTCAACGAATACGCGGGACGTATTAATACCGTGCTTGACGAGGTGACTGAATGCGGAGAGTTGGCGGTTTTCTATCCTGCGGCTACGGCTCAGGCGCTCCACTGTGCCGACGTTTTGCACGCGCAGATATGGGGACAGTGCGAGGGTGAGCTTGTTGACATAAATGCAGACTGCGAGAGAATTTGCCTTGAACTGCTCCAAAATCAGTATATGTATTCGTCCATCGACGAGGAGAGTATTTGTGCATCCGAGATAGAGCAGGGCAGAATGAAGACGGGATTCGGATGCTATTCGACGATCGTTGTTCCTTATGCGGAGTATATTTCGGTCGGTACGCTTGAAAAGCTCGTCGAGTTTTCGAATGCGGGCGGACATATCGTATTTATTGGTAAAACACCCAA
This sequence comes from Oscillospiraceae bacterium, assembly GCA_015065075.1. Taxonomy (GTDB): domain Bacteria; phylum Bacillota; class Clostridia; order Oscillospirales; family CAG-272; genus SVTX01. The sequence continues at coordinate 6,802 of SVRA01000004.1, read as the reverse complement.
GCACGCTCATTCGATGAACGATGACGAGAAAATAGCGGAGCTTATGGGTCAGCTTTCGGACAAGGACCATCTTGACGCTAAGGATATTGATGGATTGCTGGCGCTTCTTAAAAATTACGTTGACGTTGAATTTGATACTTGCGTTACGAGTGGAGTTGCTTCGAGGCTTCTCGTTGGGGACTTTAAGTCGGACGAGCGCAAGGTGTCTTTCTTCGTCAATGCGAGCGATCAGCCGATGTCGGTCAAGCTGTCCTGCGCTGACGGATACAAGGGAATGGCGAATGTATATTATCCTGCAACTGCAGAAATTGAAGCGTGTGATCTTTCCTCGGAGCTGATGCTTGATATCCCTGCTTACGAGGGAGTTTTGGTAGTAAGAGAAAATATCGTATAATTTTTTAGATCGGAGGTGGCAGAGTGGAGATCGTAATAAACTTTTTAATACAGACCGCTTTTACGGTTGGAATAATATTTTTGTTCGGTTTATTTATCGCGCTCTGCCGCCGAGGATTTTGCCGAACGATCGGCAGGAAGGGACCGTTACTTCTCGTTATAACGGGCGCGGTGGGGACTCCGATCCACGAGCTTTCTCACGCGCTTATGTGTCTTGTGTTCGGGCACAGAGTCGATGAGATAAAACTGTACCGTCCTGCTGCGAATGACGGCAATCTCGGATACGTGAAGCATTCTTACAACAAGAAAAATATATATCATCAGATAGGAAACTTTTTTATCGGGATAGCGCCTATAATCTGCGGAAGCGGAGTGTTGCTTCTTTTGATGCGACTTACTGTGCCGACTGTTTTTGACGAGTTTACTTCAAATATCGGTCTTATTGCTGAATTTTCGTATTCCGATATCGCTTTTGCGGAAATTTGGGAGATCTTCACGATCTTGATCAGGGCATTTCTGGCAGTTTTTGATTTTTCAAACGCTGATAACGTTTGGTGGTGGGTGTTCCTTGCGCTCGCGCTTATGATATCAAGTCACATGGAGCTAAGCGGTGCGGATATAAAGGGCGGTGTTAAGGGGATTTTGATCCTTATGGGAGCGTTGCTTGCCGTAGACGCGGTTTTGTATTTCGTTTCCTTGCCTGCTCTTGCGGCAGTGACCTCGGCGATGGTGACTGCAGGTTTCTTTTTGGTCTCTTTCCTTATGATAGCGGCATTTTTCTGCGTGGCTTTACTGATAGTTGCGTGGCTGATCCGCGGGGTTATGATGATCTTTGGAAAATAAAAAACAGTCGGTCGCAAGATGCTGTGACCGACTGTTTTTTTGCATTAATCAAGCATTTTGACAAAAGCTTGCTGATTGTCGAGATGAAAACTGTTTATTGTGACATTTTTGATAAAAATGCGTCATTTCACTTGACACTACACTTTATATATGATATAATACTATAAATATGGATATCAATGTTTGATAAACGAAACGTTTAACGGAACGGAGGATCAAGATGGCAACTTTTAAGGCTGATATGCATGCTAAAATGAAAGATAAGGCGTCCTTGGTTAACTGTTTTTTCTCCGCTGAGGGCTTTTCGTCGTTCAATTCTTCGGAATATACCGTTTTTCCCGGTTTTTGTGATGTGCACGTGCATTTTCGCGAGCCGGGATTTTCTTATAAGGAAACTATCGCTACGGGCTCTATGGCGGCGGCAAGAGGCGGCTACACCGACGTTTGCACGATGCCGAATCTTGATCCCGTGCCCGATTCTCCCGAGCATCTGAAGCAGCAGCTTGATGTGATCGAGAGAGATGCGGTTATAGGAGTTCATCCTTACGGCTCGATAACGGTTGGACAGAAGGGCGAGCAGTTGGCAGATCTCGAGGGTATGGCGAAGAACGTCATCGCGTTTTCGGATGACGGACGCGGTGTGCAGGACGGTGGTATGATGAAGGAGGCTATGCAAAGAGCCCGTGCACTTGGAAAGATGATCGTAGCGCACTGCGAGGTCAACGAGCTTTTGCGCGGCGGATACATACACGACGGAGAGTATGCGCGCTTGCACGGACACCGAGGCATTTGCTCGGAGAGTGAGTGGAGGCAGATCGAGAGAGATCTTAAGCTTGCCGACGAGGTCGGATGCGCTTACCACGTTTGTCATATCTCGACCAAGGAGAGTGTTGAAATTATCCGCGAGGCGAAAAAGTCGGGTGTTGACGTGACCTGCGAGACCGGTCCGCATTATCTGATACTCAACGATATGGATCTTCGCGAAGAAGGAAGATTTAAGATGAATCCGCCCTTGCGAAGCGAGGCGGACAGGCTTGCACTTATCGAGGGCATTGTCGACGGCACGGTGGATATGATCGCGACCGACCACGCTCCGCACTCTGCCGAGGAAAAGGGCAGGGGGCTTGAAAAGAGCGCTTTCGGAATCGTTGGCATTGAGACGGCGTTCCCTCTGATGTACACTTACATGGTGAAAAACGGTGTGATCTCGCTTGAGAAGCTTATTGAGCTTTTGGTATACAACCCGAGAGAAAGATTCGGTCTGCCGATCGGAGACGGTCTTTCTGTGTGGAGACTTGATGAGGAATTTACGGTCGATCCTGCGGAGTTTATATCGAAGGGCAAGGCAACTCCGTTTGAGGGTGTAAGGCTGGTTGGTAAATGCTGCGGTACCTTTTATAACGGAAAGGCGTATAAGTTTTAAGCCATTTGCAATTATGAAATGGGGAACTTAATAACTGTCCTTGTGGAAGTTCTTTTGCCTACTTTTCTTTCAAGAAAAGTAGGGATAAAAAATCGAATAATATAGTCACTTGTTGCAGACGATCAAGTGACGGAATGGAGATAAATATGGCAAAGAGAACAGATTTGAAGAAGATTTTGATCATTGGTTCGGGACCTATCGTTATCGGTCAGGCGGCAGAGTTTGACTATGCGGGCACGCAGGCTTGTCTTGCGCTCAAGGAGGAGGGCTACGAGGTAGTTCTCGTCAACTCCAACCCTGCGACTATTATGACCGATACGACTATTGCGGACAAGGTGTATATGGAGCCCTTGACGCTTGAATATATTGCGAAGATCCTTCGTTATGAAAGACCTGACGCTATCGTTCCCGGAATCGGTGGACAGACCGGACTTAATCTTGCTATGCAGCTTGAGAAGAAGGGTATTCTTAAGGAGTGTCACACCGAGCTTCTCGGTACTTCGAGCGAGAGCATTGAGAGAGCCGAGGACAGAGAGCTGTTCAAGGAGCTTTGCCAGTCGATCGGTGAGCCTACTATTCCTTCTGAGATCACTTACGATCTTGAAGAAGCGAAGGCAGCGGCGGCAAGGATCGGATATCCCGTCGTTCTCCGCCCCGCATTTACTCTCGGCGGCACGGGTGGCGGATTTGCTTACAACGAGGAGGAGCTTGTGGAGATCGGTCTCAACGCGTTCAAGCTTTCGCCCGTTCATCAGGTGCTTATCGAGAAGAGCGTGAAGGGATATAAGGAGATCGAGTTTGAGGTCATGCGTGACTCGAACGATCACGCTATAACCATTTGTGGCATGGAAAATATCGACCCCGTTGGAGTTCATACCGGTGACTCGCTTGTCGTTGCGCCTATTATGACTCTTTCCGAGCACGACAAGAAGATGCTCAACGATTCGGCGATCAAGATCATTCGCGAGCTGAAGATCGAGGGAGGCTGCAACGTACAGTTTGCGCTTAATCCCAATTCGAGCGAATATTATCTGATCGAGGTCAATCCTCGCGTTTCGCGTTCCTCTGCGCTTGCTTCAAAGGCGAGCGGTTATCCTATCGCGCGTGTGACTGCAAAGATCGCGGTCGGTATGGCACTTGAGGATATCAAGATCGCGAACACTAACGCGGCGTTTGAGCCCGAGCTTGATTACGTTATCGCAAAGCTGCCCAGATTCCCCTTTGATAAGTTCACCGCAGCGTCCAACACGCTCGGCACACAGATGAAGGCAACGGGTGAGATCATGGGTATCGGCTCTAATCTCGAGGAGTGCTTGCTCAAGGGTATTCGCTCGCTTGAGACCGGTGTTCATCACCTTTATCATCACAAGTTTGACGGTATGGAGAGCGAGGCTCTCAAAGCGTATATTGCGGAATTCCGCGACGACAACATTTTTGCTATTGCGGAGCTCTTCCGCCGCGGCGTGAGCGTTGACGAGATCCACGAAATTACGAAGATCACGGCTTACTTCCTTGAGGCGATGAAGAACATCGTCGATATGGAGAAGGTGCTTGAGGGCAAGGCGTTCGATCTTGAGACGCTTAAGGCGGCGAAGAAAATGGGCTTTGGTGATAAGTATATCGCAAAGCTTTGGGGCTGCTCTGAGCTTGACGTTTTCAAGCTCAGACGTGAAAACAAGCTTTTCCCGATATTCCGTATGGTTGACACCTGCCACACCGGCGCGTACATTCCTTATTTCTACTCCTCCTACACGGGAGAAAATGCTTCGGTTCTTACGAACAAGAAGAAGATCGTGGTTCTCGGTGCAGGTCCTATCCGAATCGGTCAGGGCGTTGAGTTTGACTATTCCACCGTTCACGCGGTTACTACTATTAAAAATTCGGGATATGAGGCGATCATCATCAACAATAATCCCGAGACGGTTTCTACCGACTACACCACGGCAGATAAGCTCTATTTTGAGCCTCTGACTCCCGAGGATGTTATGAATATTATCGAGTTTGAGAAGCCTGAGGGCGTTATCGCTTCTCTTGGCGGTCAGACCGCTATCAACCTCGCGCAGCCGCTTCACGATCTCGGCGTTAAGATAATCGGTACTGATTGCGCCGCTATCGACAGAGCGGAGAACAGAGATGCTTTTGAAAAGCTGCTTAAGGAGCTTGGTATTCCTCAGCCCGAGGGTCGCGCTGTGACCAAGATCGAGGACGGCGTTGCCGCCGCGGCAAAGGTCGGATATCCCGTGCTTGTTCGCCCCTCCTTCGTGCTTGGCGGTCGTGCAATGCAGATCGTTGCCAACGAGGAGCAGCTCCGCCACTACCTCAAGACCGCGGTTGAGATCGATGAGGACAAGCCCGTTCTCGTTGACAAGTATATCAGCGGCAAGGAGGTTGAGGTCGATGCTATCTGCGACGGTCAGGACGTATTCGTGCCCGGCATTATGGAGCTGGTTGAGAGGACCGGAGTTCACTCGGGTGACTCGATAAGCGTTTATCCCGCTTTCTCGATCTCCGACAAGGTCAAGGGAACTATTCTTCAGTATGCCAAGAAGCTTGGTAAGGGAATCGGTATCGTTGGTCTTTACAACATTCAGTTTATCGTTGACAAGAATGACGAGGTGTTTATCATCGAGGTAAATCCCCGTTCGTCGAGAACCGTGCCCTTCCTCTCCAAGTCCACGGGTTATTCGCTTGCGGACATTGCGACAGAATGTATTCTCGGCAAGTCGCTCAAGGAGCAGGGAATCTTCTGCCTCTACCCCGAGGAGAAGAACCGTTGGTACGTTAAGGTGCCTGTATTCTCCTTTAACAAGCTTCGCGGTCTTGACGCGTATCTTTCTCCCGAGATGAAGTCGACGGGTGAGGCGATCGGATACGACGACAAGTTCTACAGAGCGCTCTACAAGGCTTTGCAGGCTTCCGGAATGCATTTGCAGAACTACGGAACTGTGTTTGCTACCATTGCGGACTGCGACAAGGAGGAGGCTCTGCCTCTTATCCGCCGCTTCTACAATCTCGGCTTCAACATCGAGGCGACGAGCGGAACGGCAAAGTTCTTAAAGGAAAACGGAATTCGCACCCACGTTCTCAAGAAGATCTCGGACGGCTCAGAGGAGATCGCCGAGTCGATCCGCCAGGGTCATATTGCATACGTTATCAACACGAGCGATCCCTCCTCGTCGGGTGTTACACGCGATGGCTTTGAGATCAGAAAATACGCGACCGAGAACAACGTGACTATGTTTACCTCTCTTGATACGGTCAGGGTTCTGCTCGACGTGCTTGAGGAGACTACGCTGACGATCTCGACGATAGACGCTTAAGGATGCGTTCGGGGAGCTTTTTGAAAAAAGGTTCCCCGAGCCCCTCAAATGCTTTCAATATGTACGGGCCAAGGCTTCGAGAGCTTTTATCCCGTAAGGAAAGAAGAAATAAATATGAAACAATCGATTTTTACTATAAAGGAAAACGTGGCTTTGACAAGCAACGTGTACAGGATGCTGCTTGAGGGCGACACGAGCGCGGTGACGAATTGCGGTCAGTTTGTCAATATCAAGCTTGACGGCTTGTTCTTGCGCAGACCTATCTCGGTTTGCGACTGCGAGGACGGTATTCTGACCCTTATTTACAAGGTCGTCGGAAAGGGAACCGAGCTTATGAGCTCTATGGGCGCAGGCGAGAAGCTTGACGTGCTCACGGGACTTGGAAACGGCTATGACACAAGTCTTTCGGGCAACAGTCCGCTTCTTCTCGGCGGCGGCGTTGGAGTGCCTCCTATGTATATGCTTTGCAAGAAGCTTATTGCGGAGGGCAAGCAGGTATCGGTAGTTCTTGGATTTAACACCAAGGATGAGATCTTTTACGAGGACGAATTCAGAGCGCTTGGTGCACACGTGACGGTCACGACCGTTGACGGCTCGTACGGAGTCAAGGGGTTTGTTACCAACGTGATGAAGGAGTCTGATTATTCTTACTTCTACACCTGCGGTCCCGAGCCTATGCTTAAGGCGGTTTACAGAACCAGCGTTACCGAGGGACAGTTCAGCTTCGAGGAGAGAATGGGCTGTGGATTCGGCGCTTGCATGGGTTGCTCGTGCAAGACTATTACGGGATACAAGCGCATTTGCAAGGAAGGTCCCGTTATGA
>SVRA01000062.1 GCA_015065075.1 Oscillospiraceae bacterium | reverse complement strand
CGCTGAGCTTTATATCAGAGCTGACGACTGCGCTGAAACCGTTGCTAACAGACTCAAAACCTTCCACGCGCAGACCGAGCCTCTTAAGACTTTCTACGAGGCTAAGGGTATTCTGGCAACAGTTGAAGGTCAGGAGGAGGTCGCTGATACGACCGCTCTCGTCTTCGCTGCTCTTGACAGAGTAAACGCGTAAGAAAAACCGAGGTTCACGGATGATACAGTTAAAAAATCCGCTTCAGATCAAAGAAATGAGAGAAGCCGGAAGAATTACGGGCGAGGCGCTCCTTGTGGCTCGCGAAAACATCCGCGAGGGCATTAGCACCTACGAGCTTGACTCGATCATAAGAAATTATATCGAAAAGCAGGGTGCTAAACCCTCCTTCCTCGGATATCACGGCTTCCCCGGAAGCGCTTGTATAAGCATAAACGACGAGGTCATTCACGGCATTCCTTCAAAGAAGACCATTCTTCGTGAAGGAGACATAGTGAAGGTCGACGTTGGTGCATTTTACAAGGGATATCACGGAGATGCCGCAAGAACGATTCCAGTCGGCAAGGTCAGTGCCGAGGCGGAAAAGCTTATCAAGGTAACGAGAGACAGCTTCTTTGCCGGCATCTCGAAGCTTCAGGTCGGAAACAGACTCGGTGACGTCGGCCACGCGATCGACGCTTTGGTAGTCGCTAACGGTTTTTCTACCGTTAAGAGATATATCGGTCACGGAGTCGGACGTGAGCTTCACGAATCTCCCGACGTTCCTAACTACGGAACAGAGGGCAGAGGTACAAGACTTTGCGCAGGCATGACTCTTGCAATCGAGCCTATGGTTAACGTAGGCGTCGAGGGAGTCAGGGAAATGAGCGACGGTTGGACGGTCAAGACCGCCGACGGTAAGCTCTCTGCCCATTACGAAAATACGGTTGCTCTTACGGGCGACGGCGTGATCGTAATGACACAGATAGAATCGGATTTTTGAGTTAAAGATTCCAATCAAATATTAGAATCAGTTAGGAGAAGGAATATGTCGAAGGACGACGTTATTGAATTTGAAGGTACGGTGATCGAGGCTCTGCCCAACACCAACTTCAAGGTCCAGCTCCCCAACGGGCACATCGTTACTGCTCATCTTTCGGGCAAGCTGAGACAAAACTATATCAGAATTTTGGTCGGCGATCACGTAACCGTTGAAGTTTCGGTTTACGACCTCACTAAAGGCCGAATCACGTGGCGCTCCAAATAATTTATAAAAAGATTTTACTAAAAATACTCTAAAGAAAGGTTGGTTTACAAAAATGAAGGTTAAACCGTCCGTTAAGAAGATCTGCGAGAAATGCAAGATCATTAAGAGAAAAGGTAAAGTCATGGTTATCTGCGAAAACCCCAAGCACAAGCAGAAGCAGGGTTGATCGAGATACTTGACTTTGATCCAACTCAATCTAAACAGAGAGGTAATACAGAATGGCACGTATAGCAGGTGTTGATATTCCCAATAACAAGCGCGTTGAGATCGCTCTTACCTACATCTACGGTATCGGTCGCAAGAGTGCTAACGATATCCTTGCAAAGACCGGTATCAATCCTGATACCAGAGCAAAGGATCTTACTGAGGAAGAAGTAGCTAAGCTCCGTGATGAGATCGAAAACTCTTACACTGTTGAAGGTGACCTCCGCAGAGAAGTTGCTCTTAACATCAAGAGAATGGTAGAGGTTAACTGCTACCGCGGTATCAGACACAGAAAAGGTCTTCCCGTAAGAGGTCAGAGAACTAAGACCAACGCGAGAACAAGAAAAGGTCCCGCAAAGACCATCGCAAACAAGAAGAAATAAAGGAGTGGCATAAAAATGGCAAAGGTAACTAAAAAAGTCGTTAAAAAACGCCGCGAAAAAAAGAATATTGAAAAAGGCGCTGTTCACATTCAGGCTACTTTCAATAACACGATCGTAACTATTACTGACGTTTACGGAAATGCAATTTCGTGGGCTTCTGCCGGCGAGCTTGGCTTCAAGGGCTCCAGAAAGAGCACTCCCTTCGCTGCTCAGTCCGCTTCCGAAACTGCTGCTAAGGCTGCTGTTGAGCACGGCCTTAAGTCTGTTGAAGTTTACGTTAAGGGCCCCGGTTCGGGACGTGAATCCGCGATCCGTGCTCTCGAGACCGCTGGTCTTCAGATCACTCTCATCAAGGACGTTACTCCCATCCCCCACAACGGATGCAGACCGCCTAAGCGCAGACGCGTATAATTTTACAGGAGGTATTAGTCATGGCAAGATATACAGGTCCCGCATGTAAGCTCTGCCGTAGAGAAGGCAAAAAGCTTTATCTTAAGGGTGAGAGATGCACTAGCGGTAAGTGCGCTATCGAGCGCAGAAATACAGCTCCCGGCCAGCACGGTGCAGCTAAGAAGAAGATGGGTGAGTACGGTATCCAGCTTCGTGAAAAGCAGGCTACAAGAAGATACTACGGTGTTCTTGAAAAGCAGTTCAAGAACTACTACGAGGAAGCAGATCGCAAAGAGGGTATGACCGGTGAGAACCTTCTCATCCTCCTTGAGAGACGTCTCGACAACACCGTTTACAGAATGGGTCTTGCTGAGTCCCACAAGGAAGCTCGTCAGCTCGTTCTCCACGCTCACTTCACACTCAACGGCAAGAAGGTCAACATTCCTTCTATCCTTGTAAAGCCCGGCGACGTTATTTCCGTTAAGGAAGCAAGCCGCGACTCTGCAAAGTTCAAGGCTCTTGCTGAAGCTCTTGAGAGCAAGACTGCTCCTAAGTGGCTTGACGTTGACAAGACGAATCTTACGGCTAAGGTCGTTTCCTTCCCCGCAAGAGACGATATCGACTACGATTTCAACGAGCAGCTTATCGTCGAGCTCTACTCCAAGTAATACCGCATAAAAATCGGAATTGTGCGGTATTGCTTGCCGCGAGTGTCCGTTTTCCCAAAGCAACAAGCATGCTTTATTAAATTTTTATAGGAGGTTTATTTGGAATGATTGAGATAGAGAAGCCCAATATTACTACCGCTGAAATGAGCGAAGATGGTTCGTTTGGAACCTTCGTCGTTGAGCCCCTTGAAAGAGGCTTTGGCACGACACTTGGAAACTCTCTTCGCAGAGTTCTCCTCAGCTCGCTGCCCGGAGTTGCGGTAACAAATATTAAGATCGACGGAGTTCTTCACGAGTTTTCCACTATCCCCGGAGTTACTGAGGACGTTACAGAGATCGTTCTGAACGTTAAGGGTATCACCGCTAAGCTTCATTGCACAGGTCCTAAGACCGTTTTCATCGACGTTGTCGGTGAGCATGACGTTACTGCAGGCGATATCATGCAGGACTCGGATATTGAAATTCTCAATCCCGAACACCATATCGCTACCGTTGCTGAGAACGAGAGATTCTACATGGAGCTTACGTTCAACTGCGACAGAGGTTACGTTTCTCAGGAGCGCAACAAGCAGATGTACAACGATATGATGGGCGGAAATTCCGCTATGCCGATCAACACCATTTACACAGACTCGATCTACACGCCTGTGTACAAGGTAAATTACACTGTTGAAAGCACCCGTTCCGGTAGCAACACTGACCTTGACAAGCTTACGCTTGAGGTACTTACCGACGGTACTATTTCAGCTAAAGAAGCGGTTTCCCTCGGAGCCAAGATTCTCAATGAGCATCTCAACTTGTTTGTAGATCTTTCGGATGATGCAAAGAAGACAGAGATTATGGTTGAGAGAGAAGAGACCATCAAGGAGAAAGTCCTTGAGATGACCATTGAGGAACTTGACATGTCTGTTCGTAGCTTCAATTGCTTGAAGAGAGCAGGCATTGATACAGTTGAAGATCTTACAAATCGCACCGAAGAGGATATGATCAAGGTCAGAAACCTTGGTAAGAAGTCGCTTGACGAAGTTATTCAGAAGCTCCACTCGCTTGGTCTTGACCTTAAGCGCGAAGAGGAGTAAGAAATTTAGATTAATTAAGCAGAAGGAGGGAATTACAAATGCCCGGAACCAGAAAACTTGGCAGACCTACCGCGCACAGAAAAGCTATGCTTCGCGGAATGGTTACCCTGCTGCTTGAGAACGGACAGGTTGAGACCACTCTCACCAGAGCTAAAGAGGTTCGTTCCATCGCAGAAAAAATGATTACACTTGGCAAGAAGAACACGCTTGCAAGCCGCAGAGCTGCTCTTGCATACATCACTAAGGAAGACGTTGTAACTAAGTTGTTCAGCGAGATCGCTCCTAAGTATGCAGAAAGACAGGGCGGTTATACTCAGATATTCAAGATCGGCGCTCGCCGCGGTGACGCTGCTGAAATGGCTATCGTTCGTCTTATCGACGAGGATGCTAAGGCAGAGTAATCTGAATATATGTTTTGGGGAGAGTTATCTTTGATGAGAGGCTCTCCCCTTGTTCAAATTTTATAGGTTTTGATACGAGGGGAGGTTTGGATGATGGAAGAGCGCAGAAAAAATCTGATACGGCAATTTTTCCTGATGAATGCGGGTGTTGTGGCGGTCGCTGCTGCCTTTGTGTTGATCGCTTTTTTGAATTTGCCGATATTTGACTGCGTTTCTTATAGATTCTTTCATCTCTACTGTCCTTTGTGCGGCGGAACGAGGGCGATATTTGCTCTGCTTGAGCTTGACGTCATTGGCGCACTGAGATACAATTCGTTTATCTTTTATCTTGCGTTTGCGGCTATTTTTTACGACGTTAAGGTGTGTGTCGGGGCGTTTCACGGCAGAGCTGATGCTTTCGCTATGCCAAAGTGGCTGATATGGCTTACTGCGGTATTGTTTGCACTGTTTTTAGTCGGTCGAAACCTTATGATGATCGCGTGGGGAGTAGACCCGATAGGCGATCTCGTCGGATATTGGAGATAGCTCCCTGAAGGGCTTGTCCGCGAGCTTTTGCTCGTTGGACGGGCCTTTTTTTGCTTTTGTGCAAATTGTTTACGTAGCGTTTTGTTTTGGACAAAAATTTTTCTGTGTACGCTTCGGAAAAATAGTTGACAAAGGCTCAAAAAAGTGTTATTCTATAAAAGTAAGCAGCGTGTGATCTTAAAATATCGATTCGCCAAGGAGACGGTTTTATGAAACAGGAATTTTATGATTACGACATATATCCCAAGGTGTTTTTAGGAGACCGTGAGACCACCGTTACTATACAGCCTTTGGGTGTCAATTCTGCGTTCTCTGTGGAGAAAACATACACTGTTGAGGCGCATAAGGTTGATCAGTCTCATATTGCCAGATATCCCGAGCGCAGTGGAAGAACGACTCTGAACTGTACTCCCGATGCGGACGGTTGCCTTCGCGTAATTGCTTATTTTGAGGGCGAGGGCGAGTATAACGTAACTGTTCTTGATGGGGAACGCTTTGTTGTTTCTTTGTCGGTCTATTGTCTGCACGAGGATATGGCGGGACGCATACCCTTGAGGGGCGACTTGCACCTGCATACTTGCCGATCCGACGGACACGATGATCCCGTCAATGTGGTTGCTAATTATCGCGGATATGGATATGATTTTACCGTTATATCGGACCACAGTCGCTATTATCCCTCTTTGGAGGCGATCCGCCGTTACGGAGATATCAGCGACGTTGCGATAATCCCCGGGGAAGAGGTTCATATGCCCTTTAACGACGTGCACTACGTCAATTTTGGCGGCAAATACAGTATCAATGCGCTGGTGTCGGGCAATCTTAATGAAGAGAAGGCGGGGGACGATATTGCGTGGCGCAGTCTTGACGGAAACGCGCCCGATCCCGTATCGCAAGAGGAGTTCAAGGCTATTATTGAGGAGCGCGCCAAGAGTGTTCCGCTTGAGCACGAAAGCGAGCGACTCAGTTACGCGGTTCTTGAGTGGATATACGAGCATATGCAGAAAAACGGAGGACTTGGAATTTTCCCGCATCCGTATTGGCTTTGTCCGCTTATGCAGCTTCCCGAGGAATACACGGAATTTATATACAAAAATAAGCCGTTTGATGCTTTTGAGGTGTTGGGCGGAGAGAATTATTTTGCTCACAACGGTTTTCAGACTGCACTTTACTACGAGATGAGGCGAGAGGGATACGATCATCCCGTCGTTGGCTCTACGGATAGCCATAATTCCGCCTCGGAGCACAATCGCAACGCGCTTATCTGTTCTACTATCGTTTTCGCGAAAGAAAACGAGCGAGAGAGTCTTATTTCTGCGATCAAGGATAAATATTCGGTCGCTGTTGACACTATCAGCGCAGAATACCGTCTTGTTGGTGATTTTCGCTGGATCCGCTACGGCTGCTTCTTGATGGAAAATTATTTTCCGATACACGATGAAGCTTGTCGCGCTGAGGGGTATTATTTGCGCCGTTATTTTGCGGGTGATGACCGTGCGGCAGAAGTTCTTCGCACTATGAAGGGTCAGATCCCGGCTATGCAGAAGAAATATTTTGCGCTATAATTGATTTTTAGCGGAACTGCGAACGTTGATCCGTCGTTCGTATCAGCGCGTTTTTACGGATCAAGTGAATGCAAAGGAGGAAAAGAAATGGAAGATTTCGACAAGGACCAGAAAGAAAAGGTCGAGATTGAGGAAGAAGAATTCGAGGGTGCGGAAGAGCAACGTGAAGAAGAGATGGAAAGCCGTTTTGGTGAGCTTAACGAGTTGCTTGATGCACGACAATTTTCCAAATTTGCTCACGAGTTAGGTGAAATGAACCCCGTTGACGTTGCGGATTTCTTTTCCGAGCTTGACAATAAGAGAATACCTGCGGTATTCAAGCTTTTAGGTAAGGATATTGCCGCGGAGGTCTTCGCAGAGCTTGACAGCGATATGCAGAAGTATATCATTGAAGCGATGACCGACCGTGAGATCACTCGAATCATCGAGGAGCTGGCGCTTGACGATGCTGCCGAGACGATCAGCGAGCTGCCTGCTAATATCGTTACCCGAATAATGAAAAACGTAACCCCCGAGACCCGAAAGGAGATAAATCGCTATCTTTCGTACCCCGAGGGCAGTGCGGGAAGCGAAATGACAGCGGAATTTGTCAATCTGCGCGCTGAAATGACCGTTGCACAGGCAATCGAGTATATACGAAAGACCGGTGTGGACAAGGAAACCGTTTACTATGCGTATGTTACCGACGAGCGCAGGGTCTTGCAGGGAACCGTATCGTTCAAGGATCTGCTTTTCTCGAGGGGCGACACTCTTATCAAGGATCTGATGACCGAGGATCCGATCTACGCGGCTACCGTGGACGACCGAGAATATGCGGCGGACACGATCGCGAAGTACGGTCTGCTTGCGCTTCCTATCGTTGACAAGGAAATGAGACTTGTCGGTATCGTGACGGTTGACGACGCTATCGACGTCATTAACGAGGAGGCTACCGAGGATATCGAGATCATGGCAGGTATTACGCCTACCGACAAGCCTTACCTCAAGACCGGAGTTTTTGAGACCTGGAAAAAGCGTTTCCCGTGGTTGCTAATACTGATGATCGCGGCAGTCTTCTCAAGTATGGTCATTACGCACTATGAGTCTGCGATCGGCACCTACGCTATACTTGCGGCGTTCTTCCCGATGCTGATGAACACGGGCGGTAACGCTGGAAGTCAGTCGTCGGTTGCTATCATTCGTGCGCTCTCGCTTGATGAGATCTCGATGAAGAACTTTTTTAAGGTTCTCTGGAAGGAATTCAGGGTCTCCTTGCTTTGTGCGGCTTGTCTTTCGATCGTTTGCTTCGCCAAAACCATGGCTATCGACTTCAAATTTCAGGCACAGGAGATACTTGCCAACGGCGCGGTTCAGAACAACCTTGCCATTGCCGCGATAGTCAGCGTTACCGCGTTTTGTGCGGTGGTTATTGCTAAGGTCGTGGGAGTTATCTTCCCCATGGCTGCAAAGAAGATCGGTCTTGACCCTGCAGTTATGGCGTCGCCGTTTATTACGACTGTGGTCGACATCATCACACTTGTGGTCTATTTCGCTATTGCCTCGCTTGCGCTGGGAATATAAACGAATATAAAATGGGAGAAGGCATTTAATGCTTTCTCCCATTTTGGTTGAAAAATTTGTCGGTTTCGCATCTCACCTCGTCGGACATCAAAAATAGGACGGCGAGGTTTATTATCGTCATGATCCCAAGGGCGAGGTCGGCGGCGAGCCACGCAAGCTTTGGGGCGGTCAGAGCACCGATGAAGATGAACAGGCAATATATGAGGATGTAGGCGGCGGTAAATGCGCGATTTTTCGTTATGTATAGGATACTTTCCTTGCCGTAGTGCGCCCAGCATATCATCGTTGCGAAGGCGAAAAGCAAGACGGAGATCGCCATAAAATATTCCGACCAGCCACCGAGAACGCTTGAATATGCCTTTATCGTCATCATCATTGGATTTTCGGAGTAGGAGAGGATTCCTGCGGAGCCGTCGAGAGCAGAGATTATTATAACAAGCGCGGTGAGGGTACAGAGCAGTATCGTGTCGATAAAGACCTCGAAGATACCCCAAAAGCCCTGCTTGGCTGGGCTATCGGTGTCGGCGGCGGCGTGCGCCGTGGGGGCGGTACCGCAGCCCGCCTCGTTTGACATCAGTCCGCGCATCGTGCCCGCTTTAAGCGCTCTTGAGATGCCAAATCCCACCGCGCCGCCCGCGGCGCTTCTGATATTGAATGCATCCTTGAATATCGCGGCGAATGCGTCGCCGATGAGCTCACGGCGCGCGGCGAGGACGGCGACAGAGAGCAGAATATAGCCGACGGTCATTATCGGGACGGTCTTCTCTGAAAACGAGCTTATCCATTTTGCGTTTCCCGATATCACTATGACAGAGAGCAGGGCAACGACAGCTCCGATCATCCACGGTCGGATATTCATCACGCCCTCAAACGAGGTCGAGACGGCGTTTGATTGAATGACGCAGCCCATAGTGATCGCATTGATGATGCAGAGCAGGGCAAAGCAGATTGCGAGCGCTTTGCCAAATCTTTTTTTGCCGTTTGCAGCAAAATGATCATATATATAATATGACGCGCCGCCGTGGTGCTCACCCGTGGAGAAGTCGGTCCTGCGGTGCGAGATGGCAAGCGTTATTTCGGCATATTTGAGCACCATTGCCACGAGCGCGCTTATCCACATCCAGAAGACCGAGCCGAAGCCACCGATCGCGATCGAGGAGGCGACTCCCGCGATATTTCCCACTCCAAGCGTGCCGGCGAGGGCGAGAGTGACTGCGCGGAACGGGGAAATGCCGTCCTTTTTTTGCCGCGTGAGCATTGATCTTATGATCTTCACGGGATGTCTGATGTAAAAGAATTTCAGTTTGAACGAGAAGAACAGTCCTGCAAAAATAAGAAGGACGGGGGTGATCGCGCTGATCAGGTTATCATTTAAAAATTCAAGCATATCTTTGACCTTACAGTTGTGCTTTTTGGGATGGCTTCAGAGGCGATTTTCGACGAAAGATCCGATACTTTTTCCTGCCTCAACACAATTATATGCGAGGGAGTCGATTTTTAGAAGAAAGCTTTTTATTACAAAGGAAAACTTTGTTAATAATATGTGAATTATATGCCGAAACTATTGATTTTTGCCGCGTTTGTGGTACAATATACTTTGTGATTAGCAGTCGAATCGAAAGAGTGCTAAAATTATTAAGTATCAATATGCCAAGGTGCATTTTTAAGGAGGATATGAAGATGACACTTAAACCGTTATCCAACAGAGTTGTAATTAAATTCGCAGAGGCTGAGGAGAAGACTCAGTCCGGTATCATTCTCACCGCTTCCGCGCAGGAAAAGCCCCAGATCGCAGAGATCGTTGCGGTTGGTCCCGGAAAGGTCGAGGACGGCAAGCTCGTTCCTATGTCTGTTAAGGTTGGCGAGCGTGTGATCGCAAGCAAGTACGCGGGAACTATCGTTAAGATGGACGGCGTTGAATACACCGTGCTTTCCGAGGACGACATACTCGCGATCGTTGAGTAATTTTACTTATTTTGGAGGTTTATTATTATGGCAAAGAATATTCTTTATGGAATTGAAGCAAGAAACGCGCTCGTTCGCGGTATCGACAAGCTTGCTGATACGGTCAAGATCACTCTCGGTCCTAAGGGCAGAAACGTAGTGCTTGACAA
>SVRA01000061.1 GCA_015065075.1 Oscillospiraceae bacterium | reverse complement strand
GGCCGTTCGCTCCGCTCACTACCTCCGAGTTATTCGCCCTTCGGGCTCATAACCCTACGCCCACGAGGGTTAAGTCACACTCCATAAGCAAAAAAGAAAACCACCCTGATGGGTGGTTTCTTTTTTGGTTGCGGGGATGGGATTTGAACCTCATGACCTCCGGGTTATGAGCCCGACGAGCTACCAAACTGCTCTACCCCGCGATATTAAATTTTCGGCTTGAGGATCTCCTCCCCATTCATAACCCTCCGGGTTATCGCTACGCGCCGCCGCAGGCGCATAGTCATTTTCTCGCTTCGTTTCTCTCAGCTCGAAATTCCTTGCTTCGTGCGGTTTCACTTCGCAAAAACGATACTCAATCGTTTTTGCTCGTTCACCCAACGAGCTACCAAGCTGCTCTACCCCGCGATATTTAATTTGACGAGAAGCGGCTCTCGCGCCCTCCCCCCTTGTTTGCACCACGGTGGTGCCGGTGACCGGTCTCGAACCGGTACGATACTTTCGTATCACGGGATTTTAAGTCCCGGGCGTCTGCCAATTCCGCCACACCGGCAACTTACATCTCCGTTCCGTGCACTATATTATATCACAATACGGTTTGCTTGTCAACCCTTTTTTGCAAAAAAATCAAAAAAGATTTTCGCACGATTCGCCCCTTGTCGACAAAAACGCTTTTCGGGAGCATATAGAATACTCCCCTACAAATCTTCCCCCCTCCTATCAGCAAAAAACCCAAAATATTGAAAAAAATCTCCCCGCCCTATTGACAAACGAGGAAATATACGGTATAATACTTGTAAGGTTACTAATTAGCAAGATTACAAGACAAGGATCCTAAAGAAAGGAATTTCCCAAAATGCCTTTTGAAGAAAGAAGAACGAGCACAAGAACGCTGATAATCAAGCACGGCGCGCGGCTATTTGTTGAGGAGGGGTACAGCACGACCTCATTTTCAAAAATCGCCCGAGAGCTTGACATCAGCCTTGGCAACATCACCTTCTACTTCCCCACTAAAGAGCATCTTTTGGCGGTGGTCTGCAACGAGCTCTGCTCGTTTCAGCGCGACCTTATGGAGCGAGAAGCGGGAGAAGGAATTTCGGGTCTGCTTTCGTACTGTCTCGAGCTGACGGCGATGACGGCGATCTGCGAGGAGGATGAGGTCGCGAGAGATCTCTTCCATTCCATATATGCCTCTCCCCTGTCGCTCGAAATTATTCGCAACAACGACACCGAAAAAACACGCGACGTTTTCTCCCCCTTCCGTCCCGATTGGACGGACAGCAAATGGATCGAAGCCGAAAATCTTGTGTCGGGTATCGAATACGCGACTATAATGACTCGTGAGGAGCGCACTCCCCTGTCGCTTCAGATCGAGGGCGGACTCGACGCGATCCTGATGCTCTACGGCGTGCCCGAGGATATAAGGCGGCAAAAGATCAAAAAGGTGCTCGCGATGGACTATCGTGCACTCGGGCGGCGAATACTCGGCGAATTTAAGGAATACATCGAAAAAACGAACGAGGAAGCCTTAAAGCAGGCAAGAGAGCGAAAGCGCCGCAACCCCTGGAGAGAATAAAAAAAGCTTCAATATATTTTAATCGGAGGATAATTATATGAGATCAAACAACAAGCTTAAATTAGCAGGCATAATAATGTCGGTCCTTTTGATACTGACCGCAATATGTGGAGTATCGCTGATCGCAAGCGCGACGGAGGGCGAGACAAATCTGGTGGAGCTCACCACCGATAGCGGAACCGTCGGCTATAAGACCCTTGACGACGCGCTCAGTGCGGCAAAGGACAGTGGCGGCAAGCTCACCCTGCTCGCCGACTGCACGATCGCAACAGAGGTTATTGTATCCGATCACGTCTACGAGCTCGATCTTAACGGCAAGACCCTGACCAGCGAAAATCTCGGTGTGTTCAAGATAGGCTCCGATGCAAAGATGACTATAACCGACAGTGTCGGGGGCGGCAAGATATCTTCGCTTGACGCAAGCGCGTATGTCATTTATAATTACGGCACGCTGACTCTCAATTCTGTAACGGTCACCGGAGCAGGCGGTATATTCAGCGCGAGTAACAATGACAACGTAACATATCTCACCGTAACCGACAGTAAGATCGAGTCGACCGTATATTCTGCGATCGAAAACAGAGGAACCGCCACTATCACAAACGTCGAAGCCAACTGCACAAGCGCCGGGGGCGCCGCACTTGAAAATCACGGAACTCTTACCGTGGATAGCGGCAAATTTGTCGGTACAAGGGCAGTCCTGACCCACGGCGGCACGCTTGATATCCTTGGGGGCAATTTTGAAGGAACGACTCACGGGGCAATTTATATGATCGGCGGCGAAGTCAACGTATTCAACGGCTACTTCATGGGTAAAAGCCAGGTAACTGGAGACTATCTTGTCGCCAACGTAGGCGATAATTCTACCCTCACGATAACCTCGGGTATCTTCCCCAACGGTATCACAACGGTCGGCACCGATATCGCTTCGATCATCGCACAAGGCAGCGCACTCTACGACACAAGCTTTGTAAAAACGGAAATTGAAAGCGGTGTTACAAGCACTGAGAACGATTATTTTTACGTCTACCCCGATTGTGCGGCAATCGTGATCGACAGCACATCGAAGCTGGTCGAATCCTTTGACAGCGTAAACGATGCGATCGAATTTTTGAATACCAGCGTACATACGTCCATCACGGTGCTCAGCTCCACGGATGAGGATATAACGATCCCGTACATCACAAGCTTCCTCACGGGTCGCAACAAACTCAGCGGCAACGTGACCAACTACGGAAATATCTTCGAAGGCGTTTACAGCGGCAAGGTCACCAACTACGGAAACATATACGACAGTATATTTGAAGGCGAGGTCGTCGTTATGGGCGACACGGATAATGTGATCGCAGGCGAGATCGAAGGAGGCATATTCAACGGCAAGGTCACGCTCAACGGCGGCGAGATCTTAGGCGGAACTTATAACTGCGAGGTCGTCCTTGAGACAGGCTCTACCTTTAGCAACGACGGAAGCTACGAGTTGACCCTGGGCGATAGCTTCAAGCTCACGAACAACGGCGGCACGGTCAACTGCACAAGTCACATCGGCGAGGGAACCTGCACCGATCCCGCAAGCTGTCTGCTCTGCGGCGAAAGCTTTGGAGATCCCGACCCCGACAGACACGTCGAGGGCACGGCGGCTACCTGCCTCTCTTACGCCATCTGCGATCTTTGCGGCGAGGAATACGGTGAGCTTGCCGACCATAGCTTCGACGAGAACGGAAAGTGCACGGTCTCGGGATGTGAGGTAGTAGCAGAGGTCAGGATCGGAGGCGTATTCTACACGACCTATTCCGAGGCGCTCTTGAGCGCGGTCAGCAGCGACATGATAGTTGCGGTACGCGATTTTGAAACAGACAGCTTTGATATCCCCGCGAACATTATCTTTGACGGTGGCAACTTTACTGTCACTCTAATGGAGGATTGCGACGTAACCGTTTACGGAACGATATTTGGAGGCACTTTCGTCGTCAGCGACGGCAGATCGATCGGAGTTGAGGAAGGCGGCGAGATAATGGGCGGCAGCTTCTACGGTGAGGTCTACAACTCGGGAATTATATCTGCGGGCAGCTTCCTTTACGGCGGCTTATATAACAATCCCAACGGAGTTATTGAAAACAACGGCGGATTTGTATTCGGAGAGGACGTATGGTTCGAAAATGCCGGTGGCGACGTATTCTGTGCCGAACACATTGGCGGCAAGGCGACCTGTATGGAGGCTGCAACGTGTATACTCTGCGAAGCCGCTTACGGTGATATTGTCGACCACATGGACTATGACCGCAACCATGTCTGCGACTACGGCTGCGACGAGTACGTAGGCGAGCACAGCGACAGCAGCACTGACACCGACCACGTCTGCGACCACGGCTGCGGCGCGACTCTCGAGGTATGCTCGGGCGGTCAGGCGACCTGCACTTCGCTCGCGATCTGTGAGATCTGCGGCAAGACGTACGGCGAAGTTGACGCAAACGCTCACAAGTGGCTCGACGCGACAGTAGACGCTCCCAAGACCTGCGAGCTCTGCGGAAAAACCGAGGGCGAGCCCCTTCCTGAAGATACTAGCTCGGCAGACGACGGCGAGCAGACTACGACCGACGACGGCGAGCAGACTACGACCGACAGCGGCGAGCAGACTACGACCGACAGCGGCGAGCAGACTACCACCGACGGCGGCGAGCAGACTACCACCGACGGCGGTGAGCAGACCACGACCGACAGCGGCAACAACGGCGGCAACAAAAAGAAGGGCTGTAAGGGCATGGTCGGCATCGGCGCGGTAGCGATCCTTGTGACTACAGCCGTTGGCTTCATTTCCTTCAAGAAAAAGGAAGATTAAAAATAAAAGTCCTCGAATTTAGCGAGGAATAGCAAAGAGCCGACACGGAACAAGTCCGTGTCGGCTCAGCGTGTCGAGACTTTCTCGACACGCTGGAAGACTTCGAAAAAGGTAGGTATATTTTTCGTTCTTACATTCGTCGGCGTACGAGGGTACGCCAGAGTGTAAGAACGGAAAAAGCAAGCAAGCACAAGGATTTCTCGATGAGATCCTTGTGCTTATCTTTTTTATGTTTTCTTTTTTATTTGCTTTCCATCTCTGCTTTTTTTCCGCTTGCGGTAGAACAGCTTTTTCGACAGTCTGAAGCCGACACGGAACGAGTCCGTGTCGGCTCTTTTATGTTCCATTCAAAACAAAGATTGACATTTCCCCCTCTTTATGATAGAATTAAAACAAGAATCCACCAAAAAGGAGCCCATAATGCCCACCGAAAGCCAAAAAACAGGAATTTTGAGCAACAACGCGCTGAAAATTCTCGCTTCGCTTTTTATGATATCCGACCACGTCGGTGTCATTCTTTTCCCGAATATTCTCTGGCTCCGCATCGTCGGGCGGCTTGCCTTCCCGATCTTCGCGTATCTTATCGCGGAGGGAGCCAAATACACGCGCAATAAAGTCCGCCATTTTCTGACTATGTTCTCGTTCGCGCTTGTAATTCAGGTCGTTTACTTCATATATCAGCCGAGTAACGAGATGAGCGTGCTGGTCACGTTCACGCTCTCGCTCGCCGTCATCTACACGCTCGAATTTTTCAAAAGCGCGCTGTTTTCGGCGAGTGCCAAGATCTCAAAAAAGCTTCTCGGCGCACTGCTCTTTTTCGGCTCGATAGCGGCAGTCTGTGCTCTCAGTCTTGTGCTTGACCTCGACTACGGCGCGGAGGGCGCACTCCTGCCCGTATTCCCCGCCCTGTTCACGAAGCCAAAGACCGACGGCGAGCCCCCCGCGATCTTCGAGAGGCTGGACACAAAGCCCTTCCGCATTCTCGCGACTGCGCTGGGCACGCTCGCGCTCGCAATCGCCGACGGCGGAATACAATATCTCGGACTTTGCGCGATCCCCCTACTCTTTCTCTACTCCGAGCAGCGCGGCAGACTGAAAATGAAGTACTTTTTCTATATCTTCTACCCCGCGCACCTGCTTTTGATCTACGCGATATCATTTATAATATAATCAAAAAGCCGATACGGTCGCACCGTATCGGCTTTTTATGTTGTACGCACTGTCCGAACCAAACTCTGCCCTTTGGAAGAAGATATGGCTATATAATTAACGTCATCGCCTAAACCAGCCTCTCCTCGAGGGAGAGGTGTCGGCATAGCCGACGGAGAGGGTAACGGAGAGGGGAGTGAGAGAGTATAGATCAAACGTCCGGCCGCCCTCTCACCCGACTGCGTCGGGAGCTCTCCCCAAGGGAGAGCCTTATATCAAAGCTCGTGCAATTTAGCAATATCAGGATTTGCCGCAGGCAATATCAGACTCCCCAATACATCGCGCCGACGGTCATATTCTTAAGCACGTCGTTGAAGATGATCGACTCATCCTTCGTGCCAAACGGCAAAAGCTCATCCTCAAGCTCGGGGATAGAGTCGACCTTGCCGTCCACGTAGTCGAGAAGTCTGTGGCGGCAGGATTCAAGACGGCGCAAGCAGCCGCCGAGGCGGATATCCTGCACGTCAAAGCCCTGCGGCTTATTTTCAAGCATCCACTGCTTTTCGTTCGAGGCGGCAAAGAGCTTGACTCGCTTGATCGCCTCACTGTATTCGTAATTCGCAAGAGCGCGAAGCGCATCCCTGTCGCCGCTTCTGTAAGCCGCGCGGGTCTTTACGCCGAGCTCCGCCTTGACCTCAAGCGCCGAGCAAAGCTTTGCGAGATTATCGAAAAGGTATCCGTATCTGCGGCTCTTCTTCGCGGTCGCGGCGAGAGTGCGCGAGACCGCGCCGAACTCCTCACCAATTCCCTTTTTGACCGTACCGTCGAGGAAGCCGTTGAAGCAATCGGAATAAAGCATATATTTCGCGGGGTTGCGAGGGCTGCTTCCCTCGGGCACTCCCACGTGGTCGGGCAGATCGAGAGCCATGAACTCGTCAAAGTCAATACCCGTAAATCTCTTGAATTTCGCCTTGATCTTCTCGTCGTCGGTGTGACCCTTGGCGTACTCGGAGAGATAGAAAAGCGCAGGCAGAGCCGCAAAGCGCGAGCACTCGCCGCCGTTGTCGCCCCATATCGTGAAAAAGACGTTTTTGACCTTGTTTCTTCGGCAGGATTTGATCGCAGGGATCATCGAGCGCAAGGAATATTCGTTGTTCGGGCAGAAGCCGCACCAGGTCCAGACGCCGCCCGCAAACCAGATGTCGCTCGTGAACTGCTTATGATTGTAGATCATATCGTCAAAGCACTTCTCCTCGGTGTGATAGTAGTCCCAATAAACGGGAGTCACACACTCGGGGCGCGCCTCAATATATTCGTGAGGGATCTCGGTCTTATCAACGTAATAGCGACCGTTCGTCCATCTGTTGAAGAACATATCCGACCACATCATCGGCTCAAAGCCGTATTTCGACGCGATCTCAACGACTCGCCCAAGATGCTTTTTCATTATCTTGTCAACGGTCTCGTAGCCGTTCTGCGTAAGATATCTGCCGCGGCCGAGCTGATGCGCCTCGTCCATACCGACGTGAATACGGCGCGAGCGGAAGCACTCGGCACAGCTTGCAAGCATGTGATCGATCAGCGCATAGCAGCGCTCGTCGCCGACCAGCAGAATGTCCTCGATATCGGTCGGAAACTGACCCCAACGGATAGTCGCGTTGAGGTGCGCGAGCGTCTGGATGCAGGGTATCAGCTCGATGCCGAGCGAGTAGGCGTAATCGTCGAGAGATTTGAGCTCATCCTTCGAGTATCTGCCGCGCATATAGCCGAAAAAGGGCTCGCCGTCGACCTCGTAGGTGTCCTCGGTGTAAAGCAACAAAGTGTTGTAGCCCATTTTAGCAAGCAGGGGCATAAATTTTTTAAGTCCGTCAACGCTCATAACGGCGTTTCGCGACATATCGACCATAACGCCAAAGCTTTCGAATTTGTACATAGATCCTCCTCGGTTCAGCGACCCGTTTTATGTGTTATCAAAGCAATTTTGCGATAATTTCACCGTACGAGAGCGGTGAGAGATAGGCAGGCGGCACGTCAAATACGGTCTTGCAGCCGACTGCTCCTTCCCTTTTGAGTCTTGCCGCGGCGCGCGCGTAAGCGACGATGACCGAGGCGGTAAACTCGGGATTGGAATCGAGCTTCAGGCTGTATTCGATCACGTGAGAGTGCTCGCCCTCAAGCCCCGTTCTGCCGCTTCGAATGACGAAGCCGCCGTGGGGGATGCCCGCGTGGTCGCGTTCAAATTCCTCTTTCGTGATAAAGTGGACCGTGGTGTCGTAGTCGGCAAAGTAGTTGGGCATAGTCACGATCTCTCGCTCTATCCTCTCTTTGTCCGCGCCCTCGGCGGCGACCACGAAGCACTCGCGGATATGCTTTTGTCTTGTGGTGAGAGTCGGCGCCTGTCCTGCTCTGACCGCGTCGAGCGCGCTCTGCACGGGGATCGTGTACTGCTTGCCGTCAAGCACTCCCTCAACGCGTCTGATCGCGTCGGAGTGACCCTGACTGACACCCTTGCCCCAGAACGTGTAATCCTCGCCGTCGGGCAGGATCGCACCCGAGATAAGACGGTTAAGCGAGAACATACCGGGGTCCCAGCCGACCGAGATCATCGCCACGCGTTCACCCTCTTTCGCCGCCTTGTCGACGTTCGCAAAATGCTCGGGAATACGAGCGTGCGTGTCGAAGCTGTCGACGACGGTAAAATGCCGCGCAAGCGCGGGAGTCTGCACGGGCAGATCGGTCGCACTGCCGCCGCAGATTATCATTACGTCAATATCGTCTTTATATTTTTCAACCTCGTCTGCGCGCGCCACGACAGCGCCCGCGGTCGCGATCTTCAGCGACTCGGGATCGCGCCGCGTAAAGACGGCAACGAGCTCCATATCGGGATTCTGCCCGATAGCGCTCTCAACTCCGCGTCCGAGATTTCCGTATCCAAAAATTCCTATTCTGATCTTCATATAAATCTCCATTCCGCCGCCCGGGGCGGCACAACCAGTAATCGATGAGTTTTGCCTTGACGGCAAAATTCGCGCGTGAAACAGTTCACTTTATTTCAGATGGAATTAACTTTCACGCTGACACCAGCCTTTCATTTGATTACAGTATATCACATTTCCCTTTCGATTTCAATAGGTTCTCCCTACCTTTTTTGAAAAAAGGTAGGGGTGTAAAAGTGACTGATGCAACGATGTATGTTGCTTTCCTGTCATCAGCGACAGGAAAGTAACCAAAGGAACGCCGCTTAAGGCGGGAGGGGGCTTATGATTCGGTAACAGAGCGCCTCGGTTTGGAAACTTAAAGCCCGAATCATTGCGCCATCCCATAAGTATAAAATGTAGAGGGTTCGCTTCACTATTCCGCTGTGCGGTAGCCCCCCTAAGAACCCCCCACCTGCCCTTCGGGCGCATCCAAAATCCAATGCTTACAGCCGAGGCGCTGAACTGCCAATGAGGTTTCTTGTCCCTCCAAAGCGTTCGCTCATTTTTATTGCTCGCACACGCTTGTGCTCGCAAGGTGACGAGGGCAAGTTAGGTCTTTGGTGCTCACGCGTGGTTAACGATAGACACGATGGCGTAAATAAAATGTAGGCGGTTCGCTCCACTACTCGCCTTGCGGCGTAACCTTGCGAAGCACAAGCGTGTGCGAGCAACGCAGCATTACTTTGGTTTCAGATGGACAAAAGAGCCCCATCAGGAAGTTCAACCACGCGGCTACAAATTCGGAAACACAGGGTGCCGAAGGCGGACGGGGGTTTCTTAAGGGGGAATGGCGCAATGATTCGGGCTTTAAGTTTCCAAACCGAAGCGCCTTGTTACCGAATCATCAGCCCTCTCCCCCTTGAGCAGCGTTTCTTTGGTTCGTTTCTTTTCGCTGCAGAAAAGAAATGAACACACACCGCTGCAGAAAAGAAACGAACACACACCGCCGCAGAAAAGAAATGAACACACTCCGCTGCAGAAAAGAAACGAACACACACCGCTGCAGAAAAGAAACGAACACACTCCGCTGCAGAAAAGAAACGAACACCCCTCCCCCTCCCCCTTGACAATCCCGCCCCTCCGTGATACAATATAATCAAGAAAAATCAGCAAACACACCGTTCGCTGTTCAGGAGATAAAAATGTCGCTTTTTTCAAGCATTTTCAGAAAAAAACACCCCGAAAACACTCAATACGAGTGTCGGGAAAACGATAAAACCCTCATCCGCGTCGAGAACGCCACCCTCTCCTACGACGGCAGAGCCGTCATCGAAAACCTCTCCTTTACGGTCGAGGACGGCGACTTTCTCTGCGTCACGGGTGAGGGCAGCTCGGGAAAATCAAGCCTCATCGGCGCTCTCTCGGGAATGGTCAGGCTCAATAGCGGTAAGATCACCTTCGTGAACCTCTCGCGAAACCAGATCGGCATCCTGCCCCAGCAAACCACCGTCGGCAGCGACTCGCACGCCACCGTCCGCGAGATCGTCACCGCAGGCTGCCTCGCGAGAAGCCGCAAGGGCGCGTTTATGTCCAAGGAATCAAAAGAGATAGTCGACTATAACCTTTCCCTGCTCGGTCTCACTCCCCTTGCCGACCGACCCTGCCGTGAGCTCTCGGGCGGACA
>SVRA01000060.1 GCA_015065075.1 Oscillospiraceae bacterium | reverse complement strand
AAAACTCTTTTAATAAAGATAGTTTTATGTTATAATCAATATATATGTTCAAAAATGCGGCAATGTAAAGAGGGAAAAGAAAAGTGAGAAGGGAAAAAGGAGCAAGGGTATATAAGCAATCCGTTGTAAACGTTGTGATACTTTTGGTCATTTTTGCCCTGTTCGCATACTTTGCGGTGCAGTTCGCGCAGAACTTTTCTTCCGCCGTGTCGACCCAACGGGCGCAAAAAGTTACCGATACGGAATTCCTGTATCTGAACGGCTACGTTTTCAGAAATGAGTCGGTCATATCAATGGCTGTCGAGGGTGTCTGCGATTATCTCGTCGACGACGGAGAGCGAGTCGGAGTGCATCAGACTTATGCTTCTTTTTACTCTATGGAAGGGCAGTCGCGTGATAAAATATCCCAGACCCAATCCGAGATCAACGATCTTTCGGGTCGCATCGACAGATTAAACTCGGGTGCGTCGGTGAGTGGTACCGTGTCGGGAATGGCTCACGTCAATCAGACCTTGTCGACCTCGTATTATTCTTACGTGGATTCTGTACTTAAGGGCGATTTTATATCGGCAGATAGCCACGGCGAGCTTGTACTTGGAGCACTTGTCAATTATTCCGTAATAACGGGCAGGGACGGTGTTGCCGAAAGCATAATGTCGTCGCTGAAAAAGGAAAAACAGGATCTGCTCGACAGCATCGGAGGTTCGGGCGAGCCTCTTGTTAGTGAAGAGGGATTCTATTTCTTCCAAAGCACCGACGGATATGAGCATGTTTTCAACACGGCAGCTCTGGACGGCCTGACTCCCGAAGGGCTTGAAGAGCTTGCTAAAAGCAAAACCGAAAAATACGGTGCAGAGGTGATAGGCAGATCTGTCCATAGCACTAAGTGGTATGTTGCCCTGCCTGCCGACGAAGCGACCTGCTTGCTGTTCTCGCTCGGCTCGAGCTACGAGATCACTTTTTCGGGCGAGGGAAACAAGACCGTGCCGATGACCCTTGAAAATATATGTCTGGACGAAAACGGTGACGGATATCTGCTTTTCTCAAGCAGAGATTTGTCCGCGGCAGGCAACTTTGGTCGCGATCAGAGCGTTAAGATCAAGATGGGAACCGTTTCGGGATATAAGGTGCCGACTGGCTCTCTGACTACTGTAAACGGAGAAAAAGGAGTTTATATCCTCGTTGGAAACGTAGTCAATTTCAGAAGAGTGGCGGTCATAGGCGAGGGACACGGATATTATGTCGTAGCTACCTATGAGGATGCACAATCGGAGGGAAGCGTCAGCAACACCCCGTATTTGAAGATAAACGACCTGATAATCACGTCAGGAAACGACCTGTATGACGGAAAGTTGATTGATTAAAATGGATTCGGAAGTTAACTATTCATATCTCGACGAAAACGTTGAGAAAATAAAAGCTAAAATATCGGCAGCGGCAAAAAGAGCCGAAAGATCGGAGAACGACGTCGTTCTTATGTCCGCGGTCAAGAGCGCCACTGTCGAAGAAATAAATTATATACACCGTTCGCTCGGGATCAACGATATCGGTGAAAACCGAGTACAGCAGCTGCTTGAGCGCTGGGATAAGCTTGATAGGGAAGACTTGAGAGTTCATTTCATCGGATCTCTGCAGACAAATAAGGTCAAGTATATCATCGATAAGGTGTATATGATACACTCGCTCGACTCTGAAAAACTCGCCGCCG
Source organism: Oscillospiraceae bacterium (assembly GCA_015065075.1). GTDB lineage: Bacteria > Bacillota > Clostridia > Oscillospirales > CAG-272 > SVTX01. Next base: position 8,535 of record SVRA01000060.1, on the reverse strand, counting down.
AGATAGACAAGCAAGCAAAAAAGCACGGCATAGTGGCAAACGTGCTTGTCGAGATAAATTCGGGCAGCGAGGAAAACAAGGGCGGAATAGCATACGAGGATGCCGAGAGCTTTTGCTTGAGCCTTGCAAGGTTTGCAAACATCAAGCTCTGCGGATTTATGACTATGGCACCCAGATGCGAAAACAAAGAGGACTATTATCCTTATTTCCGCAAAACGAAAGAAGTCGCAGAGCAAATTTGGAACAATGTCCTCGGACGTAGCGATAAGCCCATAATTTCTATGGGAATGTCGGAAAGCTACGAGGAAGCGATAGAATGCGGCGCAACGATGGTTCGCGTCGGCAGAAGTATGTTTGCCAAATAAGAGAGAAATAAATTCTAAATACATCGGCTAACGCCTCAAAAAGAAAGGGAAAATTATGGAAAAACCTTGGTGGATGAAAAAGAAAAATGAACCCGCAACCGATTACGACGAAGATTACGATAGCATGTATTACGGAAAGACCGATCCCGACGAAAAAACCGACGAGATCGAGAATGACGCGGATCAAACCGTTGGAGAAGAAGACGGCGATATTTCCGAGGTAAGAGTAGCTTGGTCCGAGGAGGATGCTCAGGCAGTTGCTGCCGTTGAGCCCCTGCGTAAAAAGACCTTTACTCCCACTACCTGTCAGGACAGCCGCGCAATAGTTGAAGCATATAGAGACGGCAAGGTCGTAGTTATCTGCGTAGAGGAACTCAACAAGGAAAATTTCCTTCGCTTGTTCGACTATGTAATGGGCGCAGTTCACGCTCTTGACGGCGAGCTTAGCCGAATCGACAGAGACACCGTGGTTCTTTTGCCTTACGGCACGGAAGAAGATATTGACGTAGACGAGCTCGAGGAAGAGCTCGACGAGGAGATCGCAGAAAACGAGTGATCTTCGCCAAAGCTCTCAAATGAGCTTAAAAATACGTAAACAACTGCGAAAGAATGGAGATAGATACGTTGTTGCCCGAACCCTTATACGTTTTAGTCAGATTCGTTATTGCTTTTTTGGAAGTTATCTCGCTTGCGATGACTATAAGAGCAATACTGAGCTGGATATTTGAGCCTGGGGGAAAGTTTTTTCACTTTCTTTTCGTGCTTACGGAGCCGGCGATAATGCCGTTGCGCAAATTGTTTTACAAAATGAATTGGTTTCAAGGGATCCCCGTCGACGTGTCGTACGGATGCACGTACATTGTAATATTCCTTTTGCAGATGATGCTCGAATCGTTTTTGTAAAATATGAAACTAAATATTACAGATGCACAAAAGCTTCTCGCGTCAAGAGCCGAAGATTATTTAAAAATGGCAGGCCGCGGGGAGCTTGTGTGCGGAAATTTTCTGACTCCCTCGGAGGCGGCATTTGTCGCCGTTTGTATGAAGGAGCTTGGAGCGCAGGACAGATTTTTTTTGTTCGGCGGATATAAAGAAGCCGAACGAAAGCGCCTTTTTGTTTTGCCCTCGTTTCTGTCGGATATCGACGGAGAACCCGAGGAAAAGGCAAGAGCCTATTTTCCCGACGAGATGGCAAGCTCGGTCAGAGCTGTGAAGATACAGGGCAGCGGATACCGCACGCTCTCTCACAGAGACTATCTCGGCTCACTCCTCGCGCTCGGAATAGAACGAGGCTCGCTTGGTGACATCGCAATTCTGAGCGACTATAGCGCAGTTTTGTTCTGCACCGATAAGATCTTCGATTTTCTGCTTGCAAGCATCGACCGTGTCGCTTCCGATAAGGTCACGGCAAGCGAGTATGAAAGCATATCGGAGCTTGAGGTCAAAAAGGAATATTTGCCCATTTCTGACACCGTGGCGTCAAACCGACTTGATTGCATAGTCGGAGCCTTGACCAACCTGTCGAGAGAAAAAGCGCAGTCGGCGATAAAAAGCGGTCTTTGCGAGGTAAATTATCTCCCCGAGGACAGATGCGACCTTTCATTGAATATCCCGAGCACAGTAAGCGTACGTGGGTACGGAAAATACGACGTTCTCTCCTTCGACGGAGAGACAAGACGCGGCAGACTTCGTATGACTGCCCGAAAATACGTTTGAACACAATAAAATCTATATACATTTAAATTTTGGAGAACTATTATGGCAAAGGACTACACAAGTTCACTCAATCTACCTAAAACAGAATTTTCAATGAAGGCAAATCTCCCTCAGAGAGAGCCCGAAACCTTGAAATATTGGGATGATATCGATCTTTATAACAAAATGATCGAGGTCAGAGCCGACGGAAAGGTATTTTCCTTCCACGACGGCCCTCCCTTCTCAAACGGAAATATTCACATGGGTCACGCCCTTAATAAGACCATCAAGGACTTTATCAACAAGTATAAAGCGATGACAGGATACAAGATCTCCTACGTACCCGGCTGGGATAACCACGGTATGCCCATCGAGTCTGCAATTCTCAAGAAGAATAAGATCGACCGCAAGAAGATGTCGATCCCCGAGTTCCGTTCCGCCTGCGAAAAATTCGCGCAGGGCTTTATCGACACTCAGATGGAGCAGTTCAAGAGACTCGGACTTGTAGGCGACTGGGAGCATCCTTATACTACTATGTCCCCCGAGTTCGAGGCGGCAGAGGTCAGGGTGTTCGGCGAGATGTTCAAGAAGGGATACATCTACAAGGGACTTAAGCCTGTTTATTGGTGCCCCAAGGACGAGACCGCGCTCGCAGAGGCAGAGATCGAGTACCAGACCGATAAGTGCACCTCTATTTACGTAAAGTTCAAGGTCAGCGACGACAAAGGCAAGCTCGCCTCTGTCTGCGACCTTAATAATACCTATTTCGTTATCTGGACGACTACCACATGGACTCTGCCCGGCAACCTTGCTATCGCGCTCAATCCCGTCGAGGAGTATGCGCTTGTAAAGGCAGAGAGCGGCGAGACCTACGTTCTTGCAAAGGCCCTCATCGAAAAGACTATGAAGGCGGCAGGCATAGAGAGCTACGAGATCCTTACAACCATGGCAGGCTCGGAGTTCGAGTATATGACCGCACAGCACCCCTTCCTTGACAGAAAGAGTGTTGTAGTCAATGCAGATTACGTAACTATGGATAGCGGTACGGGCTGCGTACACACAGCACCCGGCTTCGGCGCAGACGACTATCAGACCTGCCGCCGTTACAACATAGATATTATAGTTCCCGTCGACGACCGCGGCTATCAGACCGAGGACGCAGGCAAGTTCGCGGGAATGTACTACGCGGTATCCAACGAGGCAATACTCGAGGATATGAAGGAGACAGGCGCGCTTCTTGCAGCCGAGGAGATCGAACATGAGTATCCTCACTGCTGGAGATGTAAGTCTCCCATCATCTTCCGCGCAACTCCTCAGTGGTTCTGCTCGGTCGAGTCCTTCAAGGATGCGGCAGTTGAGGCTTGTAAGCCTGTAAAGTGGCTTCCCACATGGGGAGAGGAGAGAATGATCCAGATGATCAGAGAGAGAGCCGACTGGTGTATCTCCCGTCAGCGTCATTGGGGTCTGCCTATTCCTGTATTCTATTGCGACGATTGCAAGAAGCCCATCTGCAACGACGAGACTATCGAGGCGGTTTCCAAGCTCTTTGGCGAAAAGGGCTCTAACGCTTGGTTTATGATGGAAGCAAGCGAGATTCTTCCCGAGGGCTTCATATGTCCTCATTGCGGCAAGGCGCATAGCTTTAGCAAGGAGACCAACACGCTTGACGGTTGGTTCGACTCGGGCTCGTCCCACTACGCAGTGCTCAAGCAGAGAGAGGATCTCAGCTGGCCCTCCGACATCTATCTCGAGGGCGGCGACCAGTACAGAGGATGGTTCCAGTCCTCGCTTCTCACCGCGGTTGGCGCAACGGGTGAGGCAAAGGCGCCCTTCAGAGCCGTTCTGACTCACGGTTGGGTAGTTGACGGTGAGGGTAAGGCGATGCACAAGTCGCTTGGAAACTCTATCAGCCCCGACGACATCGTTAAGAAATACGGCGCAGAGCTTGTTCGTCTTTGGGCGGCATCGAGCGACTATCACGCAGACGTCCGTTGCTCCGACAACATCTTCAAGCAGCTTTCCGAGTCTTACAGAAAGATCAGAAACACCGCCCGTATTATGATGGCAAACCTCGGCGATTTCAATCCCGATACCGACCTTGTCGCATACGACGATATGCTTGAGATCGACCGTTGGATCGTAGCCGAGACCAACAAGCTTGTCAAGCAGTGCCTCGAGGCGTATGACGAGTATGAGTTCCATATAGTTTACCACGCTATCAATAAGTTCTGTACTATCGAGCTCTCCAAGCTCTATATAGACATCACCAAGGACCGTCTCTACGTCGAAAAGGCAAACAGTGCGGCAAGAAGAAGCGGACAGAGTGCGCTCTATCTCGTTTTGAACGCGATCACAAGACTGCTGGCTCCCGTTATCTCCTTTACAGCAGAGGAGATTTGGAAGCACATGCCTCATGCAGAGAGCGACAAGACCGAGAGCGTGTTCCTCAACGATATGCCCATGTACGACGCTAGCCTTGCAGAGAAGACCGCAGAGCTTTGCGCGAAGTGGGATAAGCTCTTTGAGTACAGAGACGACGTTATGAAGGCACTCGAGCTTGCTCGTGCCAACAAGATGATAGGTAAGTCTCTCGATGCGAAGGTTACCGTTTATACAAATGACGACGAGGCTTACGGCGTGCTCTGCGCGTTTGCCGATAAGCTCGCCGAGATATATATCACCTCGGCTGCATACGTGGTCAAGGGAGATGCTCCCGAGGGCGCGTTTGCCGAAACTCAGACAGGTATCGCGGTTCTCGTTCAGAACGCGGACGGTTGTAAGTGCGGCAGATGCTGGTCGTACTCCACCGAGGGCGTGACCGACGACGAGGGCGGCTTCCTCTGCGAGCGTTGCAGAAAGCTGTTGGTTTAATATGAGATTGCGGGGGAAGGAACTTTTCGAGAAAAGCTTCCTTCCCCCGCACCCCCATCTTCAAAAGCTTTTCCCAAAAATGTGAAAGTGTTAGACGTTTTCCCGTCTTTCTACAGGGAAAAGGCTCAACACGGTTGAAAGGAATTATACAAATGACAGCGATAATTATATCGATTATTTTGATGATCGTGTCCGTTATAGCGGATCAGGTCACAAAATATTTGGTCGTGGCAAATATGGAGCTGCACGAGTCGATAGACGTCATCCCGGGCGTTTTCCGATTTACGTACATTCACAATGACGGTGCGGCTTTTGGCTCACTTGATGACGCGCGCTGGATATTTATGATCTTGTCCACGGTCGCGATAGTTGCTATCCTTGGCTATCTCTTCTGGAAGAAGCCGCAGGATAAGCTTCTGCTTTCCTCATTGATCCTTATAACAAGCGGCGGCATCGGAAATATGATTGACCGCATAAGACTCGGCTACGTTATAGATTTCATTGATTTCTGTGCTTTTCCGAAGATATGGATGTGGATATTTAACGTCGCAGACGTTTGCGTTTGCGTAGGTGCAGGACTTTTGGCGCTCTGGATGATTCTCGACACGGTAAAGGAAGTAAAAAAAGAAAAAGCTCAGAAGCTTGCAACTAAAGCAGAAAGTGCCGACCAAAACGGAGAAGACAATGAGCTTTGATGAAATAAAGAGCCTCGAGCAGACCGAGGATATAAGTTCGGACGATATGCTATGCTTGACCGTACCCGACGAGCTTGTCGGCGAGCGTCTCGACCGGTTTTTGACTCAAAGCACCGACCAGACGAGATCTTTTATAACCAAGCTGATCGAGAACGGAATGGTGTCGGTCAACGGTAAGATTGCGAGTAAAAATTATAAGCTCCGTAAGCTTGACGAGATAGAGGTCAGATTTCCCGAGCCTGAAGCGGACGAGGCGATCCCCGAGAATATCCCCCTCGATATCATCTACGAGGACAACGATATCATAGTTATCAATAAGCCCTCTGGAATGATAGTCCACCCCGCCACGGGAATATATACGGGCACGCTCGTCAATGCCCTGCTTTATCACTGTAAGGACTCGCTTTCGGGCATCGGCGGCGTGGTCAGACCCGGAATAGTCCATAGAATAGACAAGGACACCTCGGGACTTTTAGTGGTTGCGAAGAACGATGAGGCGCACCTCTCGCTCTCCGAGCAGTTAAAGACCCACGAGGTCAGCCGTGTATATCACGCCATCGCGATCGGCAATATTAAGGACGACAGCGGCACTATAAACAAGCCCATCGGCCGTCACCCCACCGACCGTAAGAAAATGGCGGTGATAACCGACCCTGAGAGAAGATCAAGAGAGGCAATAACACATTTTGAGACCGTCGAGCGCTATCAGATCCCCACGGGAAGATTTACTTACGTCAGATGTAAGCTCGAAACGGGCAGAACACACCAGATAAGAGTTCATTTGTCGTCGATAGGGCATCCTCTTGTCGGAGACCTTGTCTACGGCGGCGGAAGCACCAAATTTGAGGCGGAGACAAAGGCGCTCATCAGCGGTCAGTGCCTGCACGCCAAGGAGCTTGAGCTGACTCACCCACGCACGAAAGAAAAAATGCACTTCGAGTCACCTCTCCCCGAGAATTTTGAAAAAATACTCGAAAAGCTCCGCAAACAAAATATATAAAGGAAGTATTTATTATGCACGACGAGTTAACAGCCGTTGATATAAAGAAAATGCAGGAGGAGGTCGACTACCGCATGTGTGTCCTCCGTCCTCAGCTGCTCGCAGAGGTGCAGAGAACGAGAGAGTTCGGAGACCTCAGCGAAAACGCCGAATATAAAGAGGCAAAAAGAGAGAAGAACGCAAACGAGAGTCGTATCCGTTATCTCAAGAAAATGATCGAGACCGCAAGAGTCATCAAGGTCGAGCAAAAGAGCGACACGGTCTGCCTTTTCGACACAGTTACTTATTACGTCGAGGAGGACGACGAGGAGGAGCAGAGACAGATAGTCACCACTCTGCGTCAGGACGTTTTGCACGGATATCTCAGCAAGGAATCACCGCTTGGTAAGGCTTTGCTTGGCAAAAAGGTTGGAGACAGAGTCTGTGTAAAGGTCAATGACAATTATAGCTATTACGTCGTTGTCCGTCAGATCTCCAAGGGAGTTGACGACGAAAGCATCCCGATCAGCTCGTATTAATAACAAAAAGGCAGAGATAATGAACTAAACGGGGTTCACTTCATTATCTCTGCCTTTTTATTTATAAGTTTATAAGATCACGTTGGGTTTATCGATAGTTTCCAACGCTTTTTCTTGAACTTGTTGTTTATATCACCGAGTATTATTCAATGCCCTTAACGTCGTATCCCTGATCCTCAACCGTCTTTTTCAACACTCCGTCATCGATACTTGCGCTGAGAGTTACGATCGCAGTGCCGCTTTCGTGGCTGACCTCGGCAGAAGCAACCGCATCCAGCGCCTCAAGGCATCTTTTTACGCGACCCGAGCAGTGTGGGCACATCATTCCCTCGATTTTCATTGTTTTAATCATTTTTTCTTCTCCTTTATTCTCCACCGCTACTGTAGCGACGGTATTTTTGCTTGTTTTTTTGTTTTTATAAGGCTTGTTTACGTTGACAAGATTGAGCCGCAAAGCATTAGTTACAACACAGAAGCTTGAAAGCGACATAGCCGCCGCACCGAACATCGGATTGAGCTGCCAGCCGAGAAGGGGAATGAAAAGCCCCGCAGCCAAAGGAATACCAATGGCGTTGTAGAAGAACGCCCAAAAAAGATTTTCGTGAATGTTTCTCAGAGCTGCACGGCTCAGCTTGATCGCGCGCGGCAGATCGGAGAGCTTGCTCTTCATAAGAACAACGTCAGCCGCCTCTATCGCTACGTCAGTCCCTGCGCCGATCGCGATTCCAACGTCAGCACTCGCAAGCGCAGGAGCATCGTTGACTCCGTCGCCCACCATTATCACACGACCTTGTGCTTTGTAGCGCTCGATCGCCGCAGCCTTGCCGTCGGGCAGAACTCCCGCAATGACCTCGTCAACCTCAGCCTCGCGCCCGATAGAAAGCGCGGTCTTTTCGTTGTCGCCCGTAAGCATAACGACCTGCAACCCCATATTTTTCATTTCAATTATCGCGCCTCGGCTATCTTCCTTGATCTCATCCGCGATCGCGATAATTCCTGCAAATTTTCCGTCAATCGTGAAAAACGTCGGCGTTTTTCCACTATCCGAGAGCTTTTCTGCGGCCAATATCGTTTCTCCGGAGATTTCACAGCAAGAGCCTACAAACGCTAGATTGCCTCCAACGACTCTCTTTCCGGCAACAATTCCTTCAACACCCTTGCCTGCGGTCATTTTAAAGTTACTTGTCTCATAAAGCTCAAGCCCTGATTCCTCGGCACGTCTGACCATCGCCGCCGCTAAAGGATGCTCACTTTGCTTTTCAAGAGATGCGGCAAAGCGTAAAAACTCGTTTTCGTCAAGCTCACCGCAGGGAAGAATATCGGTCACGGACATCTCTCCCTTGGTTATCGTGCCGGTCTTGTCAAGAATAACGACCTTAGCTTTTCCCGTT
>SVRA01000059.1 GCA_015065075.1 Oscillospiraceae bacterium | reverse complement strand
GGGTGAATTCAGCGGCGGTACGGGCGGCGACGAGGAGTCCAAGCTCTACGACGCGGCTATGCTTGCGATCGACGCGGGCAAGATTTCGACCTCGCTGCTTCAGAGAAGACTCAGCATCGGCTACGGCAGAGCCGCAAAGATAATCGACACCCTCGAGGAGATGGGAGTCGTTGGTCCCGCGGACGGCAATAAGCCCAGAAAAATACTTATGACCAAGGAAGATTTCGCCGAGCTGATGAATAATCAATAATAGTTGCGCGTAAGTGTTATTCGGGTAAAGCATCTACGGCAATTTTACCGCAGAGGCAGGATCTTAACGGATTTTGCCTCTGTTGCGAAAGGAAATAATTTATATGTATCCCAATCAGATATTTTTAGGTCTTACCCTGTACGATATATTGATATGCGTGGGCATAGTCGCGTGCTTTGCGATCTTCGGACACCTTGCCGACCGAAGAAGGCTTAAAGGAAAGCTTCAAAACTTCTCGCTTCTGTGCGGCGGCGTTGCGATAGCGCTCGGCATCGGCTCTGCGATCTTGTTTCAGGCGATATACAATATCGAAAGAAACGGCGGCTTTGAGATAACGAAAAGCACGGGCGCGACCTTTTACGGCGGACTTATCGGCGGTGTGGCGGTCTTTCTCGCCATATATTTCACCGTTGGCAAGCTCGTTTTCGGCAAGACCGATATAAAGGATTATCACGCAAGGCACTTTTTCGATATCGCGTCCTCTGCGATCCCGGGGCTCGTGCTGGCTCACGGACTCGGCAGGCTCGGCTGTCTTACGGCGGGCTGCTGCCACGGCGCGCTGACTGACGCGTGGTACGGAATAAAAATGTACGGAAACGAGGGCTTTGCAAAATACGTCCCCGTCCAGCTTTTTGAGGCGTTGTTTCTCTTTGCGCTCTTTGCTTTTCTCTTTATCAGAGCGAGAAGGGGGAAGGGCTACCACCTGCCGCTTTATATGGCGATATACGGCGCTTGGAGATTCTGCATCGAGTTTTTGAGAGCCGACTATCGCGGCTCGGTCGGAATTGACGCGCTGACCCCGTCACAGCTTATCGCGATCTTAATGATAGTCGGCGGCGTGGGAGTCTATTTCCTTGAAAAAGCCGTTACGCGAAGATATGCCGAGGCAGATGCGACCGAAAACACGGACAAATCCGCGACCGAACCCGTTCAAACGGAGCAATAAACCGTCAAAATACTCTAATCTGGTGAAAAAATTGAAAAAAAAGATAGATAAACGCAAGCTTGGTATCACGATCACCGCGCTTTGCGTTCTGTTGCTTCTTCTCTATGAGATTTTGGGCGCGGAGCGCATATTCGGTGAGATCAACGACGCCACGCTGAAAAACACGGTAGATCTGACCGTCACGCGAGCGATCGGAAGTGCGGTCTTCCTTACCATACTTATATATCTCGGCTATCGCGTGATAAAGCCGATCGGCAGAGGCACGGCACGTGCCTTGCTGTTCTGCCTGCCCGCGTTTGCGGTGGCAGTCAATAATCTGCCGATATATCCGCTTGTTTCGGGACTTGCAAAGGTCACCGCACCCTCGTGGCGAGTCGCTTTGCTTGCGGCGGAATGTCTTTTCGTCGGACTTTTTGAGGAGGCTTGCTTCCGCGGAGTCGTATTTCTCGGATTTTTGGAGAAGAGAAGAGCGACGGTCAAGGGCAGGTTCTGGGCGATCGTATTAAGCTCTGCCGTTTTCGGACTCGTCCACGCGGTCAATCTTTTCTTCGGCGCAGGACCGATAGCGGTGCTTATGCAGATCGGTTACAGCTTTCTGATCGGCGCTATGTGCTCGGTCGTGCTGATGAAAACGGCGAATATATGGATCTGCGTGGCACTCCATTCGATCTTTAATTTCTGCGGCGCGCTCGTGCCCGACTGCGGAAACGGCACGATATTCGAGCCGATAACCGTAACGATCACGGTGATCATCGCCGTACTTACTACTATTTATATGACAGTTGCGTTCTTCCGACTCGGATCGGAGGAGCTTGAAAAAATATACGTAAAACCCAAGGAGAAGACTGATGAGAGGAATTAACACCGCGCTCCGCGGACTCAGGCACGCGGTCTTTCGCGAGGTCGCGAGAGTGGCGTACGAGTCCGAGGACGAAAATATTAGAGGTGACATCGAGGCGATACCCTATATAATCACGCCTGACGAGAAGCCGAGATACAGAGAGAGCATTTACAGAGAGAGGGCGATCGCGTCCGAGCGAGTCAGACTCGCGATGGGAATGTCGCTTCGTCCCGAGAACAAGCCCGTCCACCCCACGAGTGGACTGAGCAAGAGCAATATTGCCGACAAATACTACGAGCCGCCGCTTATGCAGGTCATTCCGTCTGCGTGTGAGGCTTGCGAGGACAACGTTTACGTCGTCAGCGATCAGTGCCGCGGTTGCGTGGCTCACCCCTGCGTGAGCGTCTGCCCCAAGGGCGCTATTTCGATCGTGAACGGCAGATCGGTGATCGATCAGAGCAAGTGTATCAAGTGCGGCAAGTGCAAATCTGCTTGCCCCTACGACGCGATCGCACACAAGACCCGTCCCTGCGCGGCGGCTTGCGGTATCAAGGCGATCAAGTCGGACAGTCAGGGCAGGGCAAGGATAGATAACGATATGTGCGTCGGCTGCGGACAGTGTATGGTCGCTTGTCCCTTCGGCGCGATCGCCGATAAATCGCAGATCTTCCAGCTTATTCAGTCGATAAGACGCGGAGACAAGGTCGTGGCGGCGGTCGCTCCCGCGATAGTCGGTCAGTTTGGAGATAACGTCGGGCTTGGACAGATCAAGGCGGCGCTCCTTCAGCTCGGCTTTGCCGATATGCACGAGGTCGCGGTCGGCGCGGACGTTGGCGCGGCTACCGAGGCGCATCACTACGTCGAGCAGGTTGCCACGGGCAAGCTTCCCTTTATGCTGACCTCCTGCTGTCCCGCGTGGGCGATGCTCGCGAAAAAGCAGTTCCCGATAATGATCGACGAGATCTCGACCGCATTGACTCCTATGGTCGCGACGGCGAGAAGCATCAAGCAAAAGGACCCCGAAGCGCGAGTCGTTTTCATCGGTCCCTGCGCAGCTAAAAAGCTCGAGGCGGGCAGAGAATCGGTGAGAAGCGACGTCGATTTCGTCATCACCTTCGAGGAGCTTTCGGGAATGTTTGCGGCAAGGGGAGTTGACTTCGACGTTTACGCGGGTGAGGTCTACGAGCCCGAGGCGACCGCGGCAGGCCGCGGATATGCGGCGGCAGGCGGAGTCACCAAGGCGATTACCGATTGCATAAATGAATATTACCCCGGAGTCGAGGTTAAAATAGAGCACGCGGACGGTCTGGACGAGTGCCGCAAGATGCTCATTTTGGCAAAGGCGGGCAAGAAAAACGGCTGTCTTATCGAGGGTATGGGCTGTCCCGGAGGTTGTATCGCGGGCGCAGGCACGTGTCTGCCCGTGGACAAGGCACAGGTGGCGGTCAGAAAGACCGTGGACTCGACCGAAAAGAAGCTTCCCGAAAAGGATCTTTTTGAGATCGAGCTGCCTTGATCATCGAGGCTTGCCGTACTCGGCGGCGAAAAAAGTCAACAAAAAATTTTATTTGTGCCGCTATGGCGGCAGATAAGGAGTAAATATGAGCCAAATAGAAAAGGGCGCAATGCACAAGTTTTCATACGGTCTTTTTGCACTTTTTACGCACGACTCAAACCGTGACAACGCTTGCATTATCAACACAGGCGTGCAGATGACCGACGATCCCAAGCGTATCAGCATCTGTGTAAATCAGTCGAATTATTCCTGCGAGACCCTCAAAAAGACGGGCGTTTTCAATCTCTCGATCCTTTCCGAAGACGCAAAGTTTGACATCTTCAAGCGCTTTGGATTTGCAAGCGGTCGTGACGTCGACAAGCTCGACGGTCTTGATACCGTTGCAACCTCGGATAACGGTCTTAAATATCTCACCGAGGGCGCAAACGCTTTTATCAGCGCAAAGGTCGTTTTCAGTGCCGACTTCGGTACTCACACCCTCTTTGTTGCCGAGGTGACCGAGGCTAAGGTGCTTTCAACCACCCCCTCCGCTACCTACGCTTACTACTTCGAAAATATCAAGCCTAAGGCTCCCAAAGCCGACGACAAGCCCACCGCCGAGGAGAAAAAGATCGTCGGTTGGCGCTGCAAGATCTGTGGCTACGTGCACGAAAGCCCCGACCTCCCCGACGATTTCACTTGCCCCTGGTGCAAGCATCCTGCCGACGATTTCGAGCCGATATTTGCTTGAGATTTGCAGGAAGTTGCTCATGTAGGGATTTCTTAGGGAACTTTTTGGGAAAAAGTTCCCTAAAACCCTCAAAAACTTTCGGTATTTTGGGTCCTTTTAGGGTGTCGTAGGATTTTTCGCTCCTGCGGAGCTAAAAAAATCCCTGTATATCGGTTTTGCATTGATAGGGTTTGGAACCCAACCGATACAGCACAACTTATTTTAGAGTCCCTTTAAGTTTAAGTTGGATGAGGTGTCCGGTCACCGTAAATTGTGGGGCCGATGTCCTCGACCTCCCGTTTGTCGATTTAAATAAATACAACACATTGGAAAGAATAAAAATGGAAAAAATATTTACATTATCAGATGAATCTTTTCAAGAAGAATTCCTAAATATTTTTGCAATAGGATTATTGGAATGTTTAAAAAACGATTTGATTGATGTCGATAGGGCAGAACAATGGCTGTTTTCTCCTGTGGCTGCTCTTTCAATGAGTGAAGAAAAATTCAGCAAACAATTTATCGATGCTATGAAATATGCGTCTGAATTAGACGCATGTCGAAACTCGGATTACTATCAAAAAAGCGTTTTTACATCTGAACAGTTGTTTTATGAGGCATTGAAAAGTGGTGATAAATCACATACGAGTACAAATCCTCTTAAAATGATTATTTCTGGTTTGGAATAGGCTGTTCCAATTTTGCCCTAGTTAAAGTTAGATAAACCGTCTTGGGTTCAATACGGTAGGACGTATCCCACCGAGGCAGGCTGACTTTTTCGACTTGTCGAAAAATCAGCGTCATTCCACCTTAGTTAGAACCCAAATATGTGGGAAGTTTTTTGGCTCCACCTTTTTTTCAAAAAAGGTGGAAAATCGACACATCAACTAACTCCCAAAAAGACCGCAAATAGCGGTCTTTTTTTTACGCGCTGATAATATAATTGGATAGAAGGGCGGTGAGGGGAATGCAGATAATAGACGTGAGGCGGCAGAGAAGCCTTAGTGACGAGCTGCCGAGCTTTTTATTATCGGCATTACCGTACCGCCTTGTCGACGAGATAAGTGCGCGGTGGGGCGGCGAGAGGATAGAGGAGATAAGGCTGCGGAGGGACAGACAAGCGTCCCTTACGCTGCCGAGGGGCAATCTGATGCTTGATACGGTGACCGACGGCACGGCGATCGACGCGACCTTAACGGGAATGTGCTCGGGCTCGCTCTACGCATACAGCGACACGATAAATCAGGGGTATATATCACTGCCGAACGGGGTTCGGGTTGGGGTCTGCGGCAAGGCGACCTGCGAGGGCGAGCGACTGATCGGAGTACGCGAGGTCACGTCGCTTGTGATCAGAATACCGCACAGAGCGCGAGCCGTGGGCGCGCCGATAAGAGCGCTTTTGCATGAGTTCGACTATAGCAGAGGGGTGCTGATCTACTCACCGCCGGGCGTGGGCAAGACTACGCTTTTGCGCGGTGTGATCACGCTTCTCGCCTCGGGCGAGGGAGGATACGCGCCGATCCGAACGGCAGTAGTCGACACACGCGGCGAGCTGACCTTTTCAAACGGCGGCAAGGGACTCTGCCTCGACGTGCTTTCGGGATACCCGAGAGCGCTTGGCATCGAGATCGCGACTCGCACACTGTCGGCTCAGGTCATCGTTTGCGACGAGATCGGCGACTATGCCGAGGCGATGGCATTAGTCAGCTCGCATAACTGCGGCGTTCCGCTGATCGCATCGACCCACGCAAGCTCGGTAGACGAGCTTTTGCGCCGCACGGGAATAATGCTGCTCCACGAGGCGCGAGTGTTCGGCGCGTACGTTGGGATAAAACGGTCGGGCGGCATGGACTTTTGCTACGACGTGCATCTGCGCGACGAGATCGGAATATAGGAGGACGGTATGCTTGTTAAAATAATCGGCAGCGTTTTGCTTGCGCTTTCGGGCGTTGTCGCGTCGGTCTCGCTTTGCCGCTACTGTCGGCGCAGACTCGACACGCTCGACGGCTTTATTGCCCTCATTTTTTATATCAAGGGACAGGTCGAATGTTACGCAAGACCGATCGGTGAGATCCTCGCGACTCTCTCTCCCGAGATCCTGCGCGACTGTAACTGCCCGACGGGCGTCGCCTCGATCGAGGAGCTGATCGGGGAGAGCAGGATATATCTCGACCGCGAGAGCTTGCGGCTAGTGTCGGCGTTCTCGATGGAGTTCGGATCGGTCTTTCGCGAGGAGCAGTCGAAGCGGTGCGACTATTATATTTCGCTTCTGAACGAGCGCCGAGCGCTGATCTCGAGCCGACTTTTGCCCGAGATGCGCGCAGGAAGTGCCGTTTGCATCTGCTCGTCGCTTTGCTTGCTTATCTTGCTTTGGTAACTGCGCGAAAGTGAGTTTTCTTTGCGAGTGCCGAATGCTTTTTCGCGCTCGAATTTTGCCCAACGATCGTTAAGTGCCGCCGCGTGCGGCGGATTGGAGAAGAAATGGACATAGGATTGATCTTAAAGGTAGCGGGAGTGGGAATATTGGTGTCCGCGGCGGCACAGATACTTCAAAAATCGGGACGGGACGAGCAATCTACGCTCGTGGTCATCGCGGGTATTATTGTGGTGTTGATAATGCTTGTGGGCGAGATCGAAAAGCTCTTTGAGCTTGTGATCTCGGTGTTCGGATTTTAATGAGCGCATATCTTTTCAAGGTGTTTGGAGTTGCCGTGATCGCGGCGATGCTGATCACTCTGCTTCGCAAGTGGGGAAGTGACTTTTCCACTCTGCTAAAGGTGGCGGCGGGTGCTATCGTTGCCGCAGCTTGCGTCGGTGGGATAGCGCCGATCATCGAATACGTGCGCGAGCTTGGCGAGACTGCTTTGCCGTGGGAAACGGTGGAAGGGATGCTACGGGTCTTGGCGGTTGCGATGGTGACGCATATCTGTGCCACGATCTGTCGGGATTGTGGGGAATCGACGCTCGGCGGATACCTTGAGCTTGGGGGCAAGGTGGAGATAATCGTACTGACTTTGCCAATGATAAAGGAAATAGTGGAGATGACGGTGGGGATATTGTGACAAAAAACGACAAAAAGGGTGATGAAGATGCCGAGAAAAACAAAATTTGCCGTGATCTGCCTGTTTTTTGCGTTTTTTATGTGGATAATTCCCTTAAAAGTGCAAGCATCCACCACTTTTGACGGAAAACAAGCCTATAATTGTGAGATTGTCACCACTTGTTTGCAAAAACACGGCGAAAAACTGAATTCATTCACCACCAAAGCGCCAAAAATCCGCAATTTTTCAAAATCATTCACCACTTCGGGTCAAAAAAGCAGCTCAGACGACGAAATATCCCCCGAAGAAACTCTCCCCGACGAATACGGCGAGTTTATCGGCTCTCTGCCGAACGGAGTGACCGATTCGCTTCCCGACTCGGCTTTTTCATCCGATTCCGCCGAAATACTCGGCGCGGCAGGCGAGCTTGGCAGCGTGAGCTATCTCCTGGGCGTGCTTTTAGACTCATTCGGCGGAAAGATAGGTGAGATTTTGCCCACGCTCGCGCTCCTTTGCGGGATCGTGATCTTGTCGGCGGTCTGTCACCTTTTTGCCTCGAATCTCGGTGGCTTGTCGGCTACGGTGACCTTCGCCGCGCGGCTGCTCTCGTTTTGCTCTATAGGCGCTGCGGCGGTCTCCTCGCTCTCACGACTGCGCGAGTATTTCGATTCGCTCTTCTCGGCGGTCGCGTCCTTTTTGCCGCTGACTGCCGTTCTTTACGCCTCGGGCGGTAATCTGACCGCCGCGGCGTCGGGTACGCTTACTCTGAACGCTATTCTTTCGGTCTGTCAGCTTGTTTTCACCAAGACCGTTATTCCCGTGTTCTCGGTCTGCCTTTCTATGTCGCTGCTCTCGGCATTTGACGGTGTCGGTGGGTTTGCCGCGCAGTCGATCTCCGCGACGGTCAAAAAATGGTACACCACCGCGCTCGCCTTCGTGATGATGATCCTCACCACCGCGCTCGCCGCCCAGACGATACTCTCCGTCAAAGCCGATAACGCCGCTATGAAGGGAATGAAATTCGCCGCAAGCAGCTTTATTCCCGTCTCGGGCGGCGCTGTGTCTTCGACACTCGGTACGCTCGCCGCTTCGGTCGAGCTTATGCGCGGTGCCGTCGGTGTCATCGGTGTCGCCGTCATTCTCCTTCTGCTGATACCGATCATCGTCGAGCTCGCGCTCCTGCGCGCTGTCTTCGCCCTCGCCGCCTTCCTCGCAGGTATGCTCGGCTGCTCCTCAGAGCACAAGCTCCTAAATGAGATCGGCAGCCTCTACGGCTACCTCGAGGGCGTTGCCGTCCTTTCTTCCGTCGTATTTATTATCGCTTTCGCAATCTTCGCCGCTACTTGCTCTGCTGTGGGGTAGGGGAAGTTAGCGAATGTGAGGAGTGCCTTCGGCGACCTACTTTCTTTGAAAATGAAATTTGCAAACTCGCAAGCGAGATTTGCGCGAGTTTTCTCCGAAAACATCGCAGCAAAGAAACTTCCTGTAATTTTTGGGTGCTTTTAGGGTGTCGTAGGATTTTTCGCTCCTGCGGAGCTAAAAAAATCCCTGTCTGTCGATTATACGTTGCAAGGGTTTAGAACCCAGCCGATACTGTGCAACTTATTTCAAAGATTCTTTAAGTTAAAGTTAGATTAGATGTCTTGGGTTCAATACGGTAGGGCGTATTTTATCTCAGTAGGCTGACTTTTTCGGCTTGCCGAAAAATCAGCGTCACCACACCCTTGTTAGAACCCAAAATACAGGAAGTTTTCGCGGGGTTTGGGGCGCCTTTTTCTAAAAGGCACCCCAAGAAATCCTCGCACTCGCTAACTTCCAAACAAGGAGCAAAAAATGAAATCATACATCATTTCAATAATATGTGTCGGAGTTATCGGGTCGATAATATCGCTGATCGCGCCCGAGGGGGAGGGAGGAGGACTTGGCAAGCACGTGCGGCTTGCTGTCGGTTGCGTGCTTATTTTGACGTGCGTGTCGCCGCTTGGCGAAGTGATCGAGGGGATACGCGGACTTGATTTGAGTGGACTTGTGCCCGAGATAAACGAGGGCGCGGTCGAGGAATACGAGAGTATATTTGGGGAAAGCTACGGGGCGGCAGAGCTGTCGAGCTTGAAGGAGGGCGTTGCGGAGATGCTGTACGAGAGGTACGGAGTGGCTCGCGAGGACTGCGAGGTCAGAGTTATCGCAAACAAAAATGGGTCGGGAGAGCTTGAGCTGAAAAGGATATTCATAACCCTGTACGGCTCGGCGATCTGGAAGGACACGGGCGAGATAGAGCGATATTTCGGAGGACTTTTCGACTGCGAAATAGTCACGGCGATTGGCTGATGGAGGTAAATTATGGCAGACAATACGGGGATCGAAGCGGCACAAGTGGTCAACCACATGAAGAAAAAGGGAAGCTTCAAGATAATCATTTTCGGGTTCATTATAGGGGTGGCTCTGCTTTTGATCGGCAGCTTCGCCTTGCCGAGCGAGAAAAAGAGCGCCGAGAAGACCGACGACGTGAAGAACACGTACGAGGAGTTTCTTGCATATAAGGAAACCGTGCGCCGCGAGATCGAGGAGCTGTGTATGAGCGTCAGCGGAGTCAAAAGCGCGGAGGCGGTGGTCTTTTTCGACGGACTCGGCGAGAGCATCTACGCCACGAACACGCAGTCGGGCAACAGTGATAAGATCGAATACGTGATAATCGGAAGCGGCTCGAACGCGCACGCGCTCTATCTTGGCGAGAGCCTGCCGGCACTCGTCGGCATCGGCGTGGTCTGTGATACGGGCGGCAACGCCGGAATCAAAAACGAGCTTGCCGCACTGCTTTCTGCCGCCTACGGACTGCCCCTGACGAGAGTCCGTGTCGTTGAATATTAGAAAAAAGTTTTAACCAATCGGTCAAAGTAAGCATATAGAGGACGGTTTGAAAATATAATGTAGCGTAACAAATTTTTCGGGAGGACTGAAATAATGGCAATCAATGACAAAATCAAAGCGGTAAAGAACTTCTTTATGAAGTCAGGC
>SVRA01000003.1 GCA_015065075.1 Oscillospiraceae bacterium | reverse complement strand
CGTCGATATTCGCCTCTACCACAGATAAAAGCCAAGCAAGCTGAACCTCATCAAGTATCGTGGGCGTGCCTCCGCCTATGTATATGGTCTTGACCGTAAGACCAAGCTCCTTGATAGTATCAAAGGTCCTGTTTATCTCTTTGCCAAGTGCAACGAGATAATCGGGTATCGTCGAAAGCAGCTTTTTAGAAGTATATGAAACGAACGAGCAATACGCACATCTCGTCGGGCAAAAAGGTATCGATATATATACGCTGCACGCCTTGGGCTCTACCTTCTGGACAAATTCAGCCTCGTTGAGTGCGACCTCGGTGGCAAGCGCCGCCTTTTTGGGAATGACGAAATAATCGTTGACCAACGCTTTCTTGACCTTTGTCTTCGACATTCCGCTTGTAAAAAGCTCGGTCGCGACCTTGGAGGGACGAACGCCGACGAGCATTCCCCACGAGGGTCTATAGCCTATGACCTCACTGCATACCGATAACACCGCGTCACCCACGGCGATCTTTTTGAGTCTATCGTACGTAATATCCTCGCGAACAGGATATACCTTTTCGCAGTTAGCAAATTTTTCTTCAAGCGTCAATTCAGCGCATACCTTAACTCCCGCATCGGTCTCCTCAAGAGAAAGCGTCAGCTCGGGCGACGCGACCTCGGGATCCGTCGGCATCTTGTCAGAAAATTTCTCCCCAGGGAAAAATATCATACAAAGAGTCTGAACGTAATACGCGTTTATATTACCGCTTATGTTAAGTTTCATTTTCCTGTTGTCCTTCCCTGCAGGCACTGCCTGCACGATCCGTGTATTTTAAAGGGTCACACGATGGCAAAGAGTACTCTCTTATGCCTTTTTCTTTTTGAGGACCTCGCTATCCATAACTATGGTAACGGGTCCGTTATTGATAAGACTTACTTCCATATGTGCGCCGAACACTCCGCAACCAACGTGACGAAGCTCGGCAGCCATAAGTCCCTTAAAATATTCGTAAAGTCTGTTCGCCTCGGCAGGAGGAGCCGACTCAAGATAATCGGGGCGGTTGCCGTGCTTGTAATTCGCCATCAAAGTAAATTGGGATATAACGAGTGCCTCGCCGTCGATATTTTTGACCGAAAGATTCATCTTGTCATTCTCGTCGCAAAATATTCTCAAATTACATATCTTGGTCGCAAGAAGTCTCGCATCCTCCTCGGTGTCGCCGTTCGCAACACCCAAAAGGATCATCAATCCCTCCGCGCACTCCCCGACGACCTGACCGTCAACGCTCACGCTCGCGCTCTTTACTCTCTGCAATACCGCCTTCATTATCTACAGATCCTTTGCTTAAAAATTGAAATTTGTCTCGACCCTTCGCCGTTGCGATCACGAGAAGCCTCTCGCCACACTCTCAACTCCGTTCAGCGAGCGCAGTCTTGAAACGATCGAATCGTAATGCTCGATGTTCTTGCAGCTTATCTTCAAGGTGATTATACATCTGCCGTTGTTTCTCTTCTGCGAATTGACCTGAAGAATAGAAACCTTCATATCGGCAAGCGCAACCGCAATATCTGCAAGCATACCCACTCTGTCCTCTGTAAAGAGCTGAAGCAATGCCTCGTAAACGCTTCTGGAGGATCCGTTGTCCTGCTCCTCCCAGTAAGCGACCTTCCAACGATCCTTATTTTCGTCGTTCTTCATGCCCTCGATAACGTTGGGACAATCCTTCTTGTGTATCGATATACCGTAGCCCTTGGTAACGAATCCGACGACGTCGTCTCCGGGCAAGGGATTACAGCACTTTGCGAACTTGACCAGACAGCCTGCCTCGCCGTCGACGACTATACCGCCGTTCGACTTGAGATGCTTGGGTTTCTGGCTCTTCTGAACCATCGTCTCCTCTGTAACGACAGCAGGTTCAGCGTTCACCACAGTCATCTTGGATATCTCTTCCTTAAGCTTGTTCGCAAGCTTGTTAAGTGCAACGCCTCCGTAACCGACGGCATTATAAAGATCGTCGGCACTCGTAAAGCCGGTTCTTTGTGCCACAACGGCAACCATATCGTTCTTCTGCTGATCGGTAAGCTTAACGTTGTACTTTTTAAACTCACCGTCAAGAATGGCGCGACCAAGCACGATGTTCTCGGGTCTCGACTCCTTCTTAAACCACTGCCTTATCTTCGATCTTGCCTCGCTCGTCTTGACGATATTCAGCCAATCTCGGCTCGGCCCCTTGGTGCTCGACGACGTCAGTACCTCAACGATCTCACCGTTCTGAACCGTGCGGTCAATAGGAACGATCATGCCGTTGATCTTGGCGCCTATCATCTTGTTTCCGACTGCAGAGTGTATAGCATAAGCAAAGTCAATTACAGTAGCACCCTGCGGCAGAGGAATTATATCACCCTTGGGTGTGAACGCAAAGACCTCGTCGTGCAAAATATCGGTCTTGATAGCGTCCATAAACTCGTCGGGATCGCGCGTGCCATCCTCGGTCTCGATAAGACGCGATATCCACTCAAGCTTCTTGTCCAGCTCCTGCTTAGAGGATGCACCGGACTTATACTTCCAGTGCGCCGCGATACCGTATTCCGCGATATGATGCATCTCTCTGGTCCTTATCTGGACCTCAAAAGGAATACCCTCGCGCCCGATGACCGTGGTATGCAGGGATCTGTACATATTGGGCTTAGGAGTTGAAATATAATCCTTGAAGCGTCCGGGAAGCGAGTTGAACATCTCGTGAATGATACCGAGCGTAGCGTAGCACTCAAGCTCGGTGTCAACGATAACACGTAACGCGTAAAAATCGTATATCTCATCGAAGCTCTTGTTCTGGTTGTACATCTTTTTGTACACGCTGTAGACTGTCTTTATTCTTCCCTCAAGGTAGAAATTGATACCGTTCTCGTTGAGCTTATCCGAAATAACGGCTCTGATATGCTCGATCAGATTAAGGCTCTTTCCGTATTTGCCCTCGATATCGTTTCTGACCTCGTTATATCCGATCGGGTCAAGATGCTGAAGACTGAGATTTTCAAGCTCCTGCTTGATCTTCTGCATACCGAGTCGGTGAGCGAGAGGAGCGTATACGTGCATAGTTTCAAGCGCGGTAAGTCTTCTCTTGTTCTCTTTTTTCGCATCAAGAGTCCTCATATTGTGAAGTCTGTCGCAAAGCTTGATAAAAATGACTCTGACGTCCTTCGACATCGCAAGCAGCATCCTTCGGAGATTTTCGATGTGCTGCTCCTCTTTGTCCTCAATCTCAAAGTAAACGAGCTTTGTAAGACCGTCAACGAGCAGAGCCACCTCGGGTCCAAAAAGCTTTTGTATTTCCTTGAGGTCGGTCTTGTCGGAGCAGTCCTCGACCGTATCGTGAAGCAGAGCCGCGCATATCGAGTCGGTGTCAAGCTCGAGGCTTGCAACTATCTCCGCGACCGCCAGAGGATGCGAGATATACGGCTCACCGCTTGCGCGGAACTGTCCGACGTGAAGCATTGCCGCATACTCGTATGCTCTTTGTATTTTATCAAGGTCGTAATTCTTTCCCGTGACCCTGAGCAGATCTATCAGCTTTTTAGCTGTAAAATCATTCGTTTGTACCGTGTTGTTGTCCATAAAGATCCCGTGCCTCCCCCACTATTGCGAAAGAGCCCTCTAATAAAAAATTTATCTATCCAACCTTAAGCTCCGCATTGATTACAAAGTCGCTTATAGGTCTCGGATGTTTCAATATTGGTTTTTGCGGCATTTTTATACACTTCTACCGAAACGACCTCGCTCGATTCCTCAGAAATGCCGCAAACGTTTATATCTCCGAGGATGGAGATCGCAAACCGAAGCTTAGGATAGCTTACGTTGACGTGCAAATGCTCGAAAAGCTGCGAGCGAAGCATTCGGTACGTAAAGGAGGTGTGTCCACTCATGTTTTCACGCCTGAAGAAACGGTAAAGCTCGGCTATATCGGCTCTTGAAGGCAGAATATCCTCATCACAGGAGAACTCCGCGCCGTCAAGTATCTCGTGATATCTGTGGCGCTCGTGATCGTATTCGGTCTCGCACTCATCAGAAAGTCTGATGTCCTGAATGACGAGCTGTACCGTAGATACTCCCCTGAATTCGTTTATATTCATCTGACAGAGCAGATCGACCTTCTCTCCTGGGTAAAAATCCACCGAGGATGCAGGCATGCCGAAGTAGACCGCTTGGAAATTGCGATTTTCCGAACCCAAAAGCAGCTTCGAGTGCTTTCCTGCGCCCATCGAAATGACTTTATTGAGCGTAAGTCCCTTGATTAGAAATACGGGAGTGGGGTTTGCGACTCCGAATGGCTCCAATACCGCAAGCTCGTTAGCTAAGGAGAGCTCAATCTCATCGCTATGTATCTCGCAATCGACATCGTATTTAATGCAGGAAAGATCCTCGGTCAGATGCTCTCTTGCATATTCGTTGATCCTCTTTCTGAACTCGTCGAGATTGCATCTCATAACCGAAAGCCCCGCCGCCAGCTCGTGACCGCCGAAGCGGACGAGTAGATCGCGGCAATAATCGAGCGCACCGACGAGATTCATTCCCTTTATAGAGCGTCCCGAGCCCTTTCCAACGTCGTCGAGACTGCTGTATCCGCGCGTCGCACCGTCAAACGAGATAAGTATCGAGGGAAGACCGTATTTTTCGGTAATTCTCGATGAAACTATACCGATAATTCCCTGCTGCCAGGTGTCGTCGTCAAGCACGATAACGCGATCATTCTCAAAATCATGCTTCTCCTCGATAGTCTTATATGCTGCCTCGGCAATAGCGTTCTCCTCTTTTTGACGCCTGAGATTTATCTGACAAAGCTCGTCAGCCTTTTCGGCAGCCCTCGCCTTATCCTCCTCAAGCAGAAGCTCAACCGCCTTTTGCGCCGAGCTGATCCTTCCCGCCGCGTTGATTCTCGGAGCAAGTGCAAACCCGATAAAGCCCGCGCTCATTTTCTTCTTTTTCGCCTTTTCAGGCTCTCCAACGACAGGACGGGTGTTGCCGGACGGCGCGCTTGCCGCCTCAATAAGCGCCGAAAGACCAATCCTCTCGGTCTTGGACAGCTCTGCAAGTCCTCTCTTGACTATTATTCTGTTTTCATCGATCAGGGGCATAACGTCAGCAACCGTGCCGATAGCCGCAAGATCGGAATATTCCGCAAATACACGCTCAATACACGCGATTTTGTCCTCGCACTCGCAACGACTGATCTCACAAGCGCAGATCAGCTTGAAAACGACGCCAACGCCTGCCAGCTCCTTGAAGGGATAGCTGCAATCGGGTCTGTGGGGATTTACTACCGCACAGGCAACGGGAAGCTCCGCGTGACACTCGTGGTGGTCGGTTATGACCATCTCCATTCCAAGCTCGCGCGCGTAATCCGCCTCCGCGTTCGCCGTAATACCCGTATCAACGGTTATTATCAGCTCCGTGCCCGATTTTTTCAGATTTTCAAGGGACATAGTCGAAAGGCCGTAGCCCTCCTTGCTTCTCGAGGGAATATAATAATCAATATCCGCCCCGCGCGACTTCAGATAGAGATATATCAGCGTCACCGAGGTAACACCGTCCACGTCGTAATCGCCGTAAACGGTTATCTTCTCTCCCCTCTCAAGCGCCTCGTTAATGCGGCAGACCGCCTTGTCCATATCCTTCATCAGATACGGATCGTGTGCTCTTTCGATCGACGGAGACAAAAAGCTCTCGACCGACGAGGCGGTCCTGTATCCTCTGTTGTATATAAGCTTCGCCGAGACCTCGGATATACCGTTTTCCGCCGCGATAGCCCCGATCGCGCGGTCAACGCCAGCATTTCCCGACGTGTACCTCAGCGACCAGACCTTTTTCTTTTCACTTAAATTCATTTCAACTCCAAAACTATATATAACCAAAAATTATTTACAAAATCAGGTCAGATTGCCGAAAAGTGATCTCGGCAATCTGAAAAAAGATCTTATCAATAGCCGCTTAATCAAACGGCTTGAATCTTGAGGCGATAGCCATCGCCACCTTAACGCCGTCAACTGCGGCGCTCGTAATACCACCGGCATATCCCGCACCCTCCCCACAGGGATAAATGCTCTTTTTGCCAATGGCTCTCATATCCTCTCCGCGCAAGATCCTCAGCGGAGATGAGGTCCTCGTCTCCGCACCCGACAAAAGCGCGGGATCCAAGGCAAATCCTTTTATTTTTTTGTCAAATGAGGCAAGGCCGTAGCGCAAGGATTCACAAACGAATGGCGGCAGCACTTCATCCATAGATGCGAACTTGAAGTTGTTGCCTCCCATATATGTCGGCAGGACTGAGCTCGGCTCACTTCCCGTTTTTCCACTCATAAAATCTCCAACGGTCTGTACGGGCACGGCATAACCGCCTCCCCCCGCCGCAAATGCGCGGCGCTCTATCGATCTTTGAAATTCTATCGCTCCGAGAGCAAGACTTCCGTCTATTGCCTCGTAATCCTCTACCCCGATCGAAACCGCAACCGCGGAGTTTGAATTTTCGCCGTCACGGGCAAAATGACTCATTCCGTTAACGACTACTCCGCCCTCCTCGCTTGCCGCCGCGACGACCTCGCCGCCGGGACACATACAAAAGGTGTAAACTCCTCGCTCACCGCGAGTGTCGGACAGCGCATATTCAGCCGCGCCCAGCGCAGGCTCTCCCGCAAAGCGACCGTATAAAGCTTCCTCAATAAAGCTTCTCTTGTGCTCTATTCGCACTCCAACCGATATCGGTTTTGGGATAATGTCAAACTGACTTTCAATAAGCGTGCGATAAGTATCCCGCGCACTGTGACCGAGTGCAAGCACAACCGACGAGGCAAGAAAATCGCCCTTGCTCGTCGAAACCTCTACAAGCCCATCACTTATCTCACGGATACCCGTAAGCTTGCAACGATATATGACCTCGCCGCCAAGCTTCTCAATATGACCCAAAATGTTGTCAACTACCGTTCTTAAAACGTCCGTGCCAACGTGCGGCTTCGCCTTAACGGTTATCTCCTCGGGCGCACCGAATTTCACGAGAGCTTCGAGCACGTAGGAGCATTTGGGATCGTTGATCCTCGTAAGCAGCTTTCCGTCCGAAAAAGTACCCGCGCCCCCTGCGCCGAACTGAATATTTGACTCGGTGTCGAGAATATGTTCAGAATAAAACCGTTCAAGCGCCGCAACTCTGTCGTTGACCGAATCACCGCGATCAATAATGATCGGCTTGTATCCGTTCTCGGCAAGGATCAGCGCGCAAAACATACCTGCAGGGCCCATTCCGACCACAAGCGGTCTTGCCTGCATCGTTTCGTTTCCAACCTTGATCTCAAGCTCCTCGGTCGTCACAGCCCTTGCTCCAAGCTTGGCTATACGATCGCGTTCTTTTTGAGTGAGATGAGCAAAACTAATAAGAACAGAGTAAATCAGTTTGATATCGTCCTTGTGCCTTGCATCGACGGACTTTTTGCAAATTGCTAACCTGCACTCATTACACGCTATCCCTATCCCCCTCAGCTTTTTTTCAACTACGCGCAACGCATCCGAAGGGTCCGACGAAAACGGCAGGGATATTCCGTCAAATATATATTTTCTCATTATTTCGACGCATCGGCGGTTGAATTGATCTGAATATATACGGATATAGGAGTTTCTCCAAAGCTGATACCCTCGTCAAGATCCTTGTCGGTCAAAACGACCTCTACCGTCTGTCCGATCATCACGCTGTCAAGCCCTATCGTATATTCATCGATCTCGGCAAGCACTGCAGGATCTCCGTAAATAGTAACCTTTTCAGTACTCATCTTAGCAAACCATTCTACATCCTCAAGTCCCGCAACCGTTACAGACAGCCGCACCTCTTTTTTTCCGGTAACGAGAACGTCCACGGATATATCCTTGGAGGAGTAAGAGATCAGATCGGTGTTATTAGACACGAAATCTCCGTTTACATCACAGAACATGAGAGCACAATTTGAAAAGCTCTTGCCCATTTTTATATCGCCTTCAATGCAGTACTTGGCAGACTCGACCATATCGATCAGCTGCTTGGGTCCCGTGATCTCAACAAAATCGACCGACTTGACCACGCTGTAATATCCTTCGGCTTCGGAAAGCATTATCGCGTTACCGTAAAAGGTATCGAACGGAACGGTTTTAGTTAACACGGTGTCTGAATAAAAGGTTACGTTGGAAGAATCCATCGAAACAAGACTTATATTTGCTCCTGCGGGAAGCTGGATCGATATGGGTAATGTATGCTTTCCGCTGTCCGATATATTGCTAACGTTCACCGATGCGCTATACTCGGAATCAAGGTGCTTTCTGAGTTCTCTGTTAGACCCCTTTACCGTGATAGTAACGGTTCCCTTGTCCATACCGTATATCATCATGTTTTCGTTTGCATTAAGAACGTCTGCCCCAACCACGTTTATGTTGAGGGTTATCGTCTCAGTCTTATCAACAACGTTGACGTTTACCATGTATATCCATATAAGAAGGGCTATAAGGAGGCAAATGAGTCTGGCTCCGATATCGAGGTTTTTTCTCTTTGCCCGATCAACGACTATCGAGCCGTCCTTTTTACCGCTCGTATCGTTTGTAAAGCTGAATTTTTTCATTCCTTACGCTCACCTCCATTACCCGTATTATCAGTATCAACATTTCGATCAACTGTATCAGCCGAGTCCTTGTTTTGTTCCTGCTTCTTTGTGTTGCCGTCAACGTTGACGCCCGACGCACTCTCGGCCACTGTGCGTCCCGTGAGCAGCTTGAACAGATCGTCCTTCAGATCTCCCGACTTGTGCACACTTTCCTTTTCGTAATGTCTCTTGAGAAGCTTATTGTTTGCAACGGATATAGTTCCCGTCTCCTCGGAAACGACGACCACGATAGCGTCGCTGACCTCGCTTATCTTGAGTGCGGCACGGTGACGTGTGCCAAGACCCTCAACCATCGGTCCGTTTTCGGCAATGGTCTTCGATTTGCTTGAAGCACAAACTATTCTTCCGTCTCTGATGATGACTGCGCCGTCGTGAAGCGGAGATTTATTAACGAAAATATTACAAAGCAGCTCGTGCGACACTACGGCATCGATAGGAGTGCCCTCGGACATCTGATTTCTCAGAGTTCCCTGTCTTTCGATAACGATCAGCGCGCCCTCTCCCTTACCCGAGAGATCGAACGCCGCCTTGCATATCTCGTTTACATAGTGAAGTATCCTCTCATCGTCGGTAATGTGACGGTTTCTGAATCTTTTTATATTGTCGGACGTAGTCGCGCCGAATTCCTCGAGAACGTCGCGAAGCTCGGGCTGAAACAGTACGCAAAGCGCAATAATACCGACCGCATAGAAATTCTTCAGTATCGAATTTATCGCCACCATATTGAAAATATCGCTTATAACGTACAGTACGATCAGCAAACCCAGTCCGATAACGGCTCTTCCCGCATGTCTGTCCCTTATGAACTTGTAGACGATATATATCAGACCCGAAAGCAGCAATATATCCACTACGTCCACGAACGTTATCTGGGATACCGAAAACCATACGTAGTCCTTAAAAAGCTGGACGATATTATCCCATAGTGATATCGAAAGTTTTATGTTTTGAAGCATCTTTTCGATCCTTTCTGTCAAATTACGGTTGACTGCGGAGACTTATAGCCGAAAGCACCTTGCGGCGCAGATCTCCGAGCAATCCTTACAATATTTGCGGCATTACTTGCCCGTCTTATTTGAGTTAGCCCCCGCTTTGAGCATATCGTTCTTTATTCCCCAAAGCTTCTCCGAAAGATCCACATAGTAGTTGTGCGGATTGGTAAAGCGTTTTACCTCTTCCCACATTCCCTCTATCTCTTTTGCGTGGTGCTCTCTGATCTCCTTCAAGGAGGGGAGCTCGTATACCTGCTTGCCGTCCTTGAATATCGGAACGAGCAACTCGGTGGCGGTGAAGTTTTCAATAGTCTTGCGCTTCCATGTGTGCTCGGGATCGAACACCTCGAGAGGCTTGGAGTCGTCGATCACCTCGTCGTGAAGACAGATAAGGTCGACCTCCGCCTTGCCCGTATCTCTGCCACGCAATCTGTATATCTTTTTAAAATGCGGAGTTGTGATCTTGCCAACGTTTTCGCTGATCTTTATCTTCGGTCTTACCGTGCCGTTTTCGTCCTCGACCGCGCAAAGCTTATATACCGCGCCGAAAACAGGGTGGCTCTTTGCGGTAATAAGGCGTTCGCCAACACCGAAGCCGTCTATCTCCGCGCCCTGTCTTATAAGCTCGCGGATTATATATTCGTCAAGCGAATTCGATACTATGATACGGCATTCCGTCCAACCCGCATCGTCAAGCATCTTGCGGCATTTCTTGGAGAGATAAGTGATATCTCCCGAGTCGATACGAATACCGCACTTGGTGATCCCGCGGGGCTTGAGCACCTCGTTAAATACTTTTATAGCATTCGGAATTCCGGATTCTATTACGTTGTAAGTATCTACAAGAAGTGTCGCGTTATTCGGATATATCTCGCAATAGGTCTTGAACGCCTCGTATTCGGTATCAAACATCTGCACCCAGGAGTGCGCCATGGTTCCCGTTGCGGGAACGCCAAATACCTCGTCGGTAATGGTACAGGCCGTAGCGCCGCAACCGCCTATGTAAGCCGCGCGTGCACCGAGTATTGCCGCGTCCGCGCCTTGCGCTCTGCGGGAACCAAACTCGCTGACGAGCCTTCCCTTTGCCGCGCGAGTAATGCGCGCCGCCTTCGTGGCGATCAGCGACTCGTGGTTGATGATCATAAGGATGTAGGTCTCGATGAACTGAGCCTCGATCGCCTTTGCTCTGACCGTCATCAAGGGCTCGCCGGGGAAAACCACGGTTCCCTCGGGGATCGCCCATATATCTCCCGTGAACTTGAACGTGCGGAGATATTCGAGAAATTCCTCGTCAAAGCAATTCTTTGAACGGAGATATTCGATATCGTCCTCGTCAAAGTGAAGGTCGTTGATATATTCGACTATCTGCTCAAGTCCCGCAACGACGGCAAATCCGCCACCGTCGGGATTATTACGGTAGAATACGTCAAAATAAACGGTCTTATCCTTGATACCGCATTTAAAGTATCCGTTGCTCATAGTCAGCTCGTAAAAATCGCAAAGCATCGTAAGGTTTCTGCTTATGTCCTTCATATCCGATAATTTCCTTTCCACTGTCTTTAAATTCAACTAATTCTAATTGTTTGCCGAGCCGTTTTGATTGGTACTGATATCGATTTCGGCCCTACTACTCCAATTTTAAATAATATATATTTATTATAACAGAAAAGCGGCGGTAAAGTCAAGGGCTTTTCCAAATTATATAAGGGTTTTTTTGCATTTTCGAGAAGATTTTCGCAAATGTTTACAAAAAAGATAAAAACGGTCAAATTTTGACCGTTTTTATTGTTGTATTCGAGCAATAAACATCTCTCTATGGGAGATTGTAGCTTTGGGAGCACTACGGGTGTATTTTTGCTCTCTGTGGGATACGTTTGCGCTTTTTATTTAGGTATTTTTCGCTCTCTGCCAAGTGGTTTTTCACTCTCTACAGTGTGTGCTTCAGATGTATCTTTGTTTTGAGATCAAGTTAAGCGTTTTCCCTTATATCACAAGGGATATCAAGCTTGTCCGCACAGATGTTGATCGTAACGTACATAACAAAATAGCATATTACAGCAAGCACGATCTCCGCCAGATAAGCGACGATCATAAGCAACGGATCAAGGATCTTTTCGATAGTCAGAATATCGTTGATCGCTTGTGTTATAAGGTTTATGAGCAATATTACGATCGAGCAAGCGAGGACGGATCGAAGCAGACAATTCTCTTTATCGTATAGCTTTTTGAACGGAAAGATCTCGGGAATAAGGTGAGTTTTGCCGACTTTTTTGCAGAATTCAACGGCTTTTTCGTGGCGCGAAATAAGCGCGCAAACGATTGCCAAAACGAGCGAAAGCTGCAATAATTCAAGAGTCGTATAGAACAAAATATATAAAATATCGACTAGCCACGTAGTTGGTATGCTTCCGTTATTCACCCAATCAACAACTACGTTTGTTGCATATTTATACAGCGTTGCTCCTATAAATATTCCTACTCCGCCCCTAAATCCCGAAAGAGTAAAACGGTATATTCCGTAGATCATAACCGCGTATGCTGCCGCTACTGCGGCCAGCTCAAGCAGACGTCTGAGATAAAACAAAATATCGACCAACGCCGAGCCGTCATACATAATATTGTTTATCACGCCAATATAAATCGGGGATATCACAAGTCCGTTAAGCGTGTATATCGCCGCAAGCGCGATCGTGCTGAACAGATACAGCTTTTTTCTTAATGCTTTTTTATTATCGTCTAATTTCATCAAATACCTCGTCAAAAACGCAGATCGTCAGCGATCTGCATTTTTGCATATTTTGTGTATATTTTAGTGAATATTCATTTTCGCTTATTGTGGTCTGAAACCACTGATATTCAAGCCTTTGGACAGACCTCTTCCAAAAATTCTTCTATTCTCGAAAGCGCCTCTTTGATGTGGTCTGTGGAGTAGCAATACGACACACGGACGAACCCTTCCCCGCTCTTTCCGAACGCGCTTCCAGGCACGACGGCGACCTTCTTGGAGCGAAGCAGCTCCTCGCAAAATTCTTCGCTGGTCATCCCCGTGCGCTTTATCGACGGGAAGCAATAGAACGCGCCCTTGGGCTCGAAGCAATCCATTCCGATTTTATTGAAGCCGTTGACCACGAGTCTGCGGCGCATATCGTACTCCGCGACCATCGTCGCTACGTCGTCGTCACCGTTTCGGAGCGCTTCGACCGCCGCATACTGCGAGGTCGTAGGTGCGGACATGATCGCAAACTGATGTATCTTGGTCATCTGTGCGATTATAGGCGCGGGAGCACAAGCGTAGCCCATTCTCCAGCCCGTCATCGAGTAGCTCTTTGAAAAGCCGTTTATAAGCACAGTCCTCTCTCTCATGCCTTCGACCGAAGCGATAGATACGTGGCGTTTTCCGCCGTAGGTCAGCTCGGAATATATCTCGTCGGAGAGCACGCAGATATCAGTATCACGCAACACATCTGCGATAGCCTCGATATCCTCCTTTTCCATGACCGCACCCGTAGGATTGCATGGGAAAGGAAAGACAAGCAGCTTTGTCTTGTCGGTTATTGCGCCGCGGAGCTCGTCCGCTGTAAGACGGAACTCATTCTCTGCCTTGAGCTCGATGATAACCGGAGTGCCGCCTGCGAGCCTGACTATCGGCTCGTAGCACACGAAGCTCGGCTGAGGTATGATGACCTCGTCGCCCTGCGCGACGAGTGCACGGATAGCTCCGTCTATTCCCTCGCTTCCGCCGACCGTAACGAGAACCTCGTTATCTGCCTCGTAGCTGACACCGTAGCGACGCGCGATATACTTGCTGATCTCCTGTCTCAATTCGATAAGACCCGCGTTAGACGTATATCTCGTTTTACTGTTTTCGAGGGACTTTATTCCCTCTCGTCTTATATGCCACGGCGTAGGAAAATCGGGCTCACCCACTCCCAGAGAGATGACACCCTCCATGCCTGCGGCAATATCGAAAAATTTTCTTATTCCCGACGGCTTTATATCGTTGACGACCGTGGGATTAAGTATGCGATCGTAATCTATCATAAGGAATAAGCTCCTCTGTCATCCTGCTCTCCGTCCACGAGCTCTACGTCAAGCTCCTTATAGCGACGGAGAACGAAATGCGTTGCCGTCGAGGTCACCTCGCGCATAGTTGCAAGCTCCTTTGCTACGAATCTCGCGACCTCCTGGAAGGTCTTGCCCTTTACGATGACGCAAAGATCGTATGAGCCCGACATAAGATAAACGGTCTCGACCTCTTTATATTTCATTATAGTTTCGGCAATATTCTCAAATCCGAATCTATCCTGAGGAATTACCTTAAGCTCGATAAGCGCGGAAACAGAAGCGTTATCAAGCTTTTCCCAGTCGATAACCGCCTTATAGCCTCTTATAAGTCCCGCCGACTCGAGCTCACCGATCTCGTCTGTGACCTCTTTGAGCGAAAGCCCCGTCATAGTTGCGATATCCTCTATCGAGCAGCGCGCGTTATCCGCGAGTATTTTAAGAACCTTTGTATTCATATTTCTTCTCCGTTTGGTTTTAAATAAATTTCAGGGGCGCAAACAAAGCTGCCTGCACCCCTCAAAATTCGGTCAGCCCATTGCAAGTCAAAAGATTGCCGATGGGGCACCAACTTAATATCTATCAAAGATACTTCTTTACGATATCGCTTGCTTCCTCTGCGGGAATAGAGGACGTGATAACTACGTTTACGCCGATCTTGCTTGTGAGCTCGTCAACTTCCTTAAGGAATGCCTCAAAGCCTACCATATCGTTGTTTGCTATCTTGAGTGCGGAATCTATAAAGAGATCGGTGACGTCGTGGTTGCTTGCAAGGATACCTGCAACGAATCCGTACAGAGCTTCTGCATCGAATACGAGATACTCGTTGGTATTTATAAGACGTACGCTGTGCTTGATATCAAAACGGAGACCTACTCCCTTTTCGATACAAACGACGGTTCCCTCAGTTTTTGCTGCTGCCTCATTTACCATGGAAATGAGAGTCTTAGTCTTGCCTGTTCCCTTAACGCCGATGATAAGTTTAACCATAAATGGCTCCTTCCTGCCGCCTATGCGGAAATGTATTTTTAAGATTCATATAAAACTTTGAATACCTTGGGTATATTATAGCATATCTTACAGATTTTTGCAAGTGGTATACAAAAATTTGTACCAAATTATTTTAATTTTTCTTCAAGCTCGGCACGAAGCTCCTCATATCCCGGCTTTCCGAGGAGCGCAAACATATTTTTCTTATATGCTTCTACTCCGGGCTGGTCGAAGGGGTTGACTCCGAGCATATATCCCGAGAGCGCGCAAGCGATCTCGAAGAAGTAGATAAGGTAGCCAAGAGAATACGCGCTTCTGTCCTTCATTTCGATGAGGATATTGGGCACGCCGCCGTCCACGTGGGCAAGCAGGGTTCCCTGCATTGCGGTCTTTTTGACCTTATTGAGATCTACTCCCGAGAGGAAGTTGAGTCCGTCGATATTGTTGGGATCGTGAGGGATCTTGAACTCTATGCCGTTGTCCTCAACCGAGATAACGGTTTCAAAGAGGT
This sequence comes from Oscillospiraceae bacterium, assembly GCA_015065075.1. Classification (GTDB taxonomy): domain Bacteria; phylum Bacillota; class Clostridia; order Oscillospirales; family CAG-272; genus SVTX01. The sequence continues at coordinate 44,868 of SVRA01000003.1, read as the reverse complement.
TTCTGTTGCCCTCCTGGATGAACTGACCGAGCGAATGGAGGTCGGTGGAGAAGATCACGGATGCGGGGAAAATTCCTCTGTTATCCTTGCCCTCGCTCTCGCCATAGAGCTGCTTCCACCACTCGTTGAGCATTCTCGAATATGATTCGTAGCCTACGAGTATTTCGGTGACCTTTCCCTTGCGGTAAAGGATATTTCTTATCGCCGCGTACTTATAAGCGTCGTTCTTTTCGATGTCCTCGCAGCTATAAGCTACTCTCGCATCGTTGGCTCCCTGCATAAGAGCGTCGATATCTACACCTGCCACTGCAACGGGGAGAAGTCCTACTGCGGTGAGCACCGAGAAGCGACCGCCGACGTCATCCGGAACAACGAAGGTCTCGTAGCCCGCCTTATCGGAGAAGCCCTTAAGCGTTCCCTTTGCGCGATCGGTAGTTACGAAGATTCTTTCTCTTGCGCCGTCCTTGCCGTATTTAGCTTCAAGCATCTCACGGAATACTCTGAACGCTACGGCAGGTTCTGTGGTCGTACCCGACTTGGAGATAACGTTGATGCAGACATCCTTACCCTCACAGACCTCGACGAGCTCTGCAAGAGAAACTGCGCTTATATCACAACCCGCGAAATAGACGTCGGGGGTGTCCTTTTTCAAATTGTTGTAATTGGGAGACTTCAAAAATTCGATGACCGCACGTGCGCCGAGGTAGGAGCCGCCGATACCGATGACGACGAACACGTCGCAAGACTTTTTGATCTTTTCGGACGCTGCCTTGATCCTCGCAAATTCTTCTTTATCGTAGTTTTCGGGAAGGTCTATCCAACCGAGGAAATCGTTACCCGCGCCGTTTCTTTCGACTATCATTTTGTGTGCCGCACTCACTGCGGGCTTGATGTTTTCATACTCGTGCGCCGAGACGAATCTGGACAGATACTTATCACTGAGCTTAATTGCCATTTTTAAAACCTCCGCATATTTTTTACTTTATTTAAGTATATCACAATTTTTTTGCTTTTGCAATAGGTTTTTGCGTGTATATGAGGTGGATTTTGCACATTTTTTCGCTATTTGAGCAGATATTTACCAAGCATTCGGAGCCAGACGTCAAAATAGCCGATTTTCGACACGTCCTCGGTCACATAAACGTCGCTCCTGCCCACCTCCTTGCCGTCGCACCAAAATACCGCCGCACCTATCTTGTCTCCCTTTTTCAAGGGCGCTGTCAAACGCTCGGGAAGCTCAAATTTCATCTCTATCTTTGAAACGGTGCCTTTATCTGCTACGCAAGAAAAATCGTCGTATGCAACGCCCGCACTGGTTTTGGTTCCGCCCACTACGCTTATCGGATCAAGCTTTTCTGCCTCGTGGGTATACACGGCGTAGTTTGCAAAACCCCAATCGAGCAATCTTGTTGCCGCGGCGTTTCTGATATCTCTCGTTTCGGCTCCCATTATGACGCATACGAGGCTCAATCCGTCTCTCTCTGCGGTCGCACTGATACAAAAGCCCGCCTTTGAGGTCGAGCCCGTTTTCAGTCCCGTACAGCCGTTATAATAACGGACGAGGCGGTTGGTATTGGTCAATCCGAACTCACCGTTCCGTATAGTATCCATCCAGATAGAGCTATACTCCAATATTTTTTCATATTTTATCAGCTCGGAGGACATTATGGCGATATCTCGTGCGCTGATGACGTGGTTTTCGGCAGTATCGTCGAGTCCGTTGGTGTTTTCAAAGACGGCACTCTTCATTCCGAGCTCCATAGCGCGTTCATTCATAGCCTTGACAAAGGCTTCCTCGCTTCCCGAGACAAATTCCGCGAGCGCACACGCCGCATCGTTTGCAGATGCTATCACGACACTTTTTACCATATCCTCAACGCTCATTTGCTCGCCTTCCTCGAGATATATCTGCGAGCCGCCCATGCTTGCCGCGTGGGCGCTTGTGGTAACCATATCGTCAAGCTTTATCTTGCCCGACTCTATTGCCTCCATTACAAGAAGGAGCGTCATCACCTTGGTCACCGATGCAGGCGGCAGGGCTTCGTCGGCATTTTGCTCGTAAAGAACCTTTCCCGTGCTCGCTTCCATCAATATTGCGCTCTTGCAGTCAAGCTGCAAGGTATCCTTTGCGGGAGTTTCTTCGTTATTGGCGCTATTGTTGATAGGAACGACCTCGTCCGCGGCAAGAGCACCGATGAATGAAAATAAAAGCAACGGCGAGAGTAAAATTGCCGTCAGCTTGATCAAAAAATTTTTCTTCATAAAAACATCACCTCTTATCCGATTATATTTCGGCAAGAGGTGATATTATGATGATTATTTTCTTTTTCGCGCGTTTTTGTTGATTTTTTTGATATGGGCAAAGGTCTCCCTCTCGCCTCTCTCGGCAAGCATCGTCAACCATTCCTCGAGAATATCTGCGGTCTCGGAATGCATTTTCGAGCGTGCGTTTCCGCGCAGAAAATACTCGAGCGCCGCGCTGTCGGTGTAGTCCTTGCCGCGATAGATCTTACAAGCCGCGACTCTGTCACAGAACATTTCGGTGATATATCTCAGTGGCATCGGAACGGGATCATAGCGCTTGGTTTGGGGATTTATATCGACCCAATACTCAAAATGGTGCTTGTTTCTGCCCTTATGGTGCATCCAGGCGAGCGAATAGCCGAAAAGCTCTCTTTCCTTTTCATTCGGGCTTCTCGTTCCGAGATAATATTTTGCGCCCGGGATAAATTCGGTCGGGCTATACTTTGAAAGGTCGTGAAAAAGCCCCTGCAGGCCGATTCCCGTCTTGAAGCAGTGGTAGATAACCTTATGGCGATGCTTTGTTATTGTGTGAAAATGTTTGAATGGGTGCATAGTTATTACCTTACGGGTTTGAATTCGATCTTTTCAAGGAGATTGAGCTTGGGCGACGAATCTATCAGACTTTGGGCATATTTCAAGGCAGTTTTATTGAGCAGGTGATTTGGAGTATGTGCGTCGCTTCCGAGCACCACGTCACATCCGATGTTCGCTGCGATCTGCCAGAACGCAATATTCGGGTAGCGTCTGAGCTCCGAGAGCCCGTACAGATTCATCTCAAGGGGCACGTTATGCGCGTTTGCGCTTCGTATAAGGCGCGCCATATGTCTTTCATAGACCTCGATATCTCCGTAATACGCCGCAAGATCGGGGTGTGCGACGTAGGTTATCTTGTCCGACTCTATTCCCTTTATTACTTGATCAACGTAGCTTTTCAATGTTTCCTCAGAGCTCGTTTGCGCTCCGTAATATGCAAGCGGAATACCCTCCACCTCGCCGAAATGCTGTCCTTGAATCAAGTAATCTATCGGATAATCCGAGATGAAACGGAGAAAGTTATCAAAGCAGGCAGAGTAATATTCGACCTCAAAGCCTATGTGTATTTTTATGTCGTGCTCGTACTCTTTACGCAGATCGAGCAGAGTGTTGACGTATCCGTCGGTCTCCTCGAGTGCCATACGCATCTCACCGATCGTTATGTAATTCGTCGGGTGAAGTCCTTTCGGCAGAGGCATAGGGGCGTGGTCGGCAAATCCGAGCTCGGTAAAACCCAGCTCTATGGCTTTTTCTACGTATTCTCTTTCGCTTCCCACGGCATGCTTGCAGCGCGGGGTATGGGTATGGTAATTGGCTATCATTTCGTTACCTTCTTTTTGGATTTATGCTTTAAGTATAGCATTTTTTTGCCGATTTGTCTGTAGCGCGGCGAAATTTTGTAAAATTTCGCCGCGCAGGGTTATTTTTTAGCGGTTGAGCCATTTTTTGAGGTACTGTCCCGTGTAGGAGCCTTCGACCTCTGCGACCTGTTCGGGTGTGCCCTCCGCGACGATCGTGCCGCCGCCGTCGCCGCCCTCGGGGCCGAGATCTATGATGTGGTCGGCGGATTTTATTACGTCGAGGTTATGCTCGATCACAAGGACGGTATTGCCGCTGTCGCAGAGCTTCTGGAGCACCTCGAGCAGCTTCGCCACGTCTGCAGTATGCAGTCCCGTGGTGGGCTCGTCGAGGATATATATCGTTTTACCCGTGCTGCGCTTTGCAAGCTCGGTCGCGAGCTTGACTCTCTGCGCTTCGCCGCCCGAGAGGGTGGTCGAGGACTGACCGATCTTGATATATCCGAGTCCTACGTCATAAAGCGTCTGCAGCTTGCGGCGGATCTTGGGAAGTCCGTCGAAGAAGCTGAGGCCCTCCTCGACCGTCATATCGAGCACGTCGAAGATATTTTTGCCCTTATATCGCACGTCGAGGGTATCGGCGTTATATCTTCTTCCCTTACACACGTCGCAGGTGACGTAAACGTCGGGCAAAAAGTGCATCTCTATACACTTAACTCCGTCACCCTCGCACGCCTCGCATCTGCCGCCCTTGGTGTTGAAGGAAAATCTGCCTGCGGCATAGCCCTTTGCCTTAGCGTCCTTGGTCGATGCAAAAAGATCTCTGATGTCGGTGAAAACTCCTGTGTAGGTTGCGGGGTTGGAGCGCGGTGTGCGTCCGATCGGACTTTGGTCGATGCAAATGACCTTATCGAGATTTTCGATGCCCTCTATGCCGTCGCACTTGCCCGGATAGGCGATCGCGCGGTTGAGGTCGTGGGCGAGCTTGGGATACAGAATTCCGTTTACGAGCGAGGATTTTCCGCTTCCCGAAACGCCGCTGACACAGACGAATTTGCCAAGGGGGATATTTACGTCGATATGCTTGAGGTTATGCTCTGCCGCGCCCTTGACTGTGATATATTTGCCGTTGCCCTCGCGTCTTTTTTGGGGGATCGCGATCCTTTTTCTGCCCGAAAGATACGCGCCCGTGATCGAGTCGGGGCTCTCTCTGATCTCGTCGGGAGTACCTGCGGCGACGATATTTCCGCCGTGTATGCCCGCACCGAGTCCGACGTCGATGATGTAGTCGGATTCCTCCATGGTCTCCTCGTCGTGCTCGACTACGATGACCGTATTTCCAAGGTCGCGGAGCTTTTTGAGGGTGCTTATCAGCTTGGAATTGTCGCGTTGGTGGAGTCCTATGCTCGGCTCGTCGAGGATATAGAGCACGCCGACGAGCGACGAGCCTATTTGCGTGGCAAGTCTTATTCTTTGCGCTTCTCCGCCCGACAGCGTGCCTGCTTTTCTTGCCATCGTGAGATATTCAAGTCCTACGCTGACAAGGAAGCCGAGGCGCGCCTTGATCTCCTTGAGGATCTCGCGCGCGATCGCATACTCGGTATCGGTCAGCTCGAGCGAGTTGACGAAATCGAGTGCTTTTTGAATTGACAGTGAGCAAAGCTCGTGGATATTCAGACCTCCTACGGTGACGGCGAGCGACATCGGGTTGAGGCGCTGTCCGTTGCAGTGCTCGCAGGGGGCTTCCTCTACGAACTGCTCGTAGTAGTCGGCGTTCATACCGTATTCCATTCTTTGCTCGATCATACGGATGAGACCCTCGAATTTTGCATTTTTGCGGTGGGATTCGCCTCCGAAATAGCGAACCACGTCGTACGTGTCGTCGCCCGTGCCGTAGAGCAACGCGCGATACGCCGTGTCGGTGAAGCTTTCGATCGGCATTTCGAGCGAAAAGCCGTGTTTTTCGCCTACGGCGGCGAAAAGAGGTCCGTTCCAGCTCTCCTCCTCGAGAGTTTTGAAGCCGTTTACGTTTATCGCGCCCTGTGAAAGCGAGAGCTTTCTGTTTGGGATCAATCGATCGACTGATATGCGTCTTGTGTCTCCAAGTCCCGAGCAATGCGGACACGCGCCCTGCGGATTGTTGAACGAGAACATTCTCGGCTCAAATTCGCCGACTGAAATGCCGTGCTCCTCACAGGCGTAGGACTGCGAAAAGGTCAGAACCTCGCCGTCGGTCTCCTCGCCGTCACGCGGCACGGGAACGATGATAAGATGCCCGTCGGCAAGACTCAGCGCATTTTCGACCGAGTCGGCAAGGCGGGGTCTGATGCCGTCGCGCATTACGAGACGGTCTACGACGATCTCTATGGAGTGCTTTTTGTTTTTATCGAGTTTTATTTCTTCGGAGAGGTCGTAGAGGTTGCCGTCTACGCGGACGCGGACGTAGCCGCTCTTTTTGGCACTCTCAAAGACCTTTTCGTGCATTCCCTTCTGCGCTCTGACTACGGGGGCGACTACGAGAAATCGCGTACCCTCGGGGAGCTTTAATATTCTTTCGATGATCTGGTCGACGGTCTGCTGTCTGATCTCCTTGCCGCAGATCGGACAATGCGGGATGCCGATGCGCGCATAGAGGAGGCGCAGATAGTCGTATATTTCGGTGACCGTGCCCACGGTTGAGCGTGGGTTTTTTGAGGTGGTCTTCTGGTCTATTGAAATGGCGGGAGAAAGTCCGTCTATCGAGTCGACGTCGGGCTTGTCCATCTGTCCGAGGAACATTCTCGCGTAGCTTGACAGCGACTCGACGAAGCGGCGGTGTCCCTCGGCGTAGATGGTGTCAAACGCGAGCGACGATTTTCCGCTTCCCGAAAGTCCTGAAAGGACAACGAGCTTATCGCGCGGGATGGTGACGTCTATATTTTTGAGATTGTGGACGCGTGCGCCCTTGATTACTAAGTTTTTTTCCATACTTTGTTTTTTCTTTTGGGGGACTTTTTGAAAAAAGTCCCCCAAACCCTTCAAAAACTTCAAATAATAATTTTTTCAACTGCTGAACCCATATTAGAGTTTTTGGGGAAGGCTCGCATCCCTATCCCTCGCGCAGCTTCTTTATCTCGTCGCGGAGGTAGGCGGCTTTTTCAAATTCGAGGGTGCGGGCGGCGTCCTTCATTTCGCGGGTCAGCTTTTCAATGAGCTTTTCGCGCTCGGAGGCGGTGAGCTTCTTCGGCTTCTTAGCCTTGCCCGTCTTGCTCTGCCCGTCGTCGCGAGCGCCGACGTCGATAATGTCGCGAACGCCCTTGATGACGGTCTTGGGCACTATGCCGTTTGCCTTATTGTAGTCGTCCTGGATCTTGCGGCGGCGGTTGGTCTCAGAGATCGCACGCTCCATTGATCGAGTGACGGTATCGGCGTACATTATGACCTTACCGTTTGCGTTTCGCGCGGCTCTGCCTATGGTCTGTATCAGCGATCTCTCGGCGCGCAAGAATCCTTCCTTATCGGCATCGAGGATGGCAACGAGCGAGACCTCGGGGATATCGAGTCCCTCACGAAGCAGGTTTATACCGACGAGGACGTCAAAAACGCCGAGTCTCAGGTCGCGGATGATCTCCATTCTTTCGATGGTGTCGACGTTGAAGTGGATATAACGCACCTTTATTCCGTTACCCTCGAGGTAATCGGTGAGATCCTCTGCCATTTTCTTGGTGAGGGTTGTGACGAGCACGCGCTCGCCCTTCTCGGCTCTTATACGTATCTCACCCATCAGGTCGTCGACCTGACCCTCGATCTTGCGCACCTCGACCTCGGGATCAAGCAGACCCGTGGGGCGAATTATCTGCTCGACGGTCTGCTCGCTGTATTCCGCCTCGTAGTCGCCGGGGGTGGCACTGACGAAGACGGTCTGATTGAGCTTGCTTTCAAATTCATCAAAGAACAATGGTCTGTTATCGTATGCGGACGGCAGGCGGAAGCCATAGTCCACAAGGTTTTTCTTTCGCGCGAGATCGCCGCCGCTCATACCGCGCACCTGCGGCAGAGTTACGTGAGACTCGTCGACGAAGAGCAGAAAATCGTCGGGCATATAGTCGAGCAGAGTATACGGGGTCGAGCCTGCGGGTCTGCCCGACAAAACTCTCGAGTAGTTCTCTACTCCCGAGCAGAAGCCGACCTCGCGGAGCATTTCCATATCGTATTTTACGCGCTCGGTTATTCTTTGCGCCTCGATAAGCTTGCCCTCGGACTCGAAATAGGCGGCGCGCTCTACCATTTCCTCGTATATTTCCTTGATCGCGGCATCTCGCTTTTCGTCGGAGACGGCGTAGTGAGTTGCGGGGTAGATCGGATAATACGAGAGGCTGCGGACAAGCTCACCCGTGACTATATTTATCTCGGAAACGCGGTCTATCTCCTCGTCGAAGAACTCGACACGGATGGCTTTACTGTCCATGCTTGCGGGGATTATCTCGACGGTATCTCCGCGAACGCGGAAGGAATCGCGAACCAGGTTGAGATCGTTTCTCGTATAGCTTATCGCGATGAGTCGGCGGATAAGCTCCTCGCGCGACATATACGCGCCCGGGCGCAGAGAAATGACGAGATCCTTATAATCGTCGGGCTCGCCCAAGGAATATATGCAGGAAACGCTGGCGACGATGATGACGTCTCTGCGCTCAAAAAGCGAGCTTGTCGCGGAATGGCGCAGGCGGTCTATTTCATCGTTTACGAGGGCGTCCTTTTCGATATACATATCCTTGCCCGGAATGTATGCCTCGGGCTGATAATAGTCATAATAGGAAACGAAGTATTCGACTGCGTTTTCGGGAAAAAACTCGCGAAACTCGGTGCAAAGCTGGGCGGCGAGAGTCTTGTTGTGCGCGAGGACGAGGGTGGGCTTATTGATCTGCTCTATGACGTTTGCCATAGTGAAGGTCTTACCCGAGCCCGTTACACCCAGAAGGGTCTGCATTTTTTTGCCCTCCTTGAGTCCTCTGACGAGTTCCTCTATCGCTTGGGGCTGGTCACCCGTGGGCTTATATTCACTTTTCAGCTTGAATCTATCCATAGGTAACTCCTTCCCGAATTTCCAAAAATGAAACTTTAGTTCTATTGCGATCCATATTATTATATCACACTTTACTGCATAAGTAAATAGATTTTTATATTTTTTTGCGATTTTGAGGCAAAAAAAAAAAAATACCGACCGAAATGCGACGGGTTCTAAAGGGCAGTTTCTAAATAAAGAACCAAACAAATAGTTACAGCCAAATCCTTCCTTGCGAAAATGAGAAGCTTTATTTAGTCACATCATAACACAAGATCCGCAGAAAGACAAGTCTCTCTGCGGATCTTAGCGATATTGGTTTTAATTATTCTGCCTGAGTTTCCTCTGCGGTGGTCTCTACGGGTGCTGCTGCTTCAACGTTCTTTACAGCCTTGATATAGGAAACAAGGGAGAGGACGAAGAAGAGCACGGAAAGTGCGATAACTACCCAGCCACTTACAGAGAGCAAAATCTTCAAAATATTGTCACCCGCGCCAATCAAAGCAGGAAGGAATGCAAGCAAAAGCACTCCTATCAATATTCTGACCCATTCCTTTTTGATTTGATCCTTCCAACCATTCTTGCCCGCAAGAATAATTCTGACTATAGGGAAAGCTATAAGATATACCGCCAAAATGATATTAACTGCCTCGTGCTGAACAAATATCAGCATACAGCCCAATACGATACCTAATATTGAAAATATAAGGTCAATGATACCCACAGCGGTCTTTATATTCATAATACCGTTGATGAGAGAAGGAACGTTACTGATAATTGTGATAATTCCAACAACTACCAAACCCCAGTACAGAAGATCGTTAAATTGAAGTACATTTGAAAGCACTACGAGAAGTGTTCCAAGGATAACTCCGATGATCAGCGAAATGATAATATTCGCCAACACGTTTTTCTTGTTAGACATAATTTGCCTCCGTTTGTATAAATTTTGTAATTTTATGTTACAACAGTTTTATTAACTGAATGTTAACTTAATATCTGTTTTTTAGCCATTCGAGCGTTTTTTTATGAATTACACCCTCAAGAGCTTTAAAATTCTTTTCCGATATCAACTGACGGACTGCCGTGGAGCTGACCGAGCAAAGCTTTTCATCGGCGGGAAGAAACAAGGTCTCGGCGCGATCGTTGTGCTCTTTGTTCCATTTGGCGTGTATCATTTCGTATTCTAGGTCTTTTTCGTTACGTATTCCCTTTACGATGGCGGTTGCGCCGAGCTCGTCGAAAAGGTCTATGAGCAGTATTCCTTCTCCGTAGATTGCTTCGACATTTTCCATATGTGATGTGGCGTGTCCGACCATTATCAATCTCTCCTCGGCGGTGAACGTATAGGTTTTGGAGGAAAGGACTTCGGAATACTTTGAGGAGTCGTTATTCATCACGGCAACGTAGACCTTATCAAACATTTTCGAGGCGCGCTCGATCACGTTGAGATGACCGAGGGTTATCGGGTCGAAGCTACCCGGGATAAGTGCTATCTTCATCGTTTTTTCTCCTGATTTTTTGATTTTGGGAGTTAGATCAGCGGTTTTAATATAGTTATATGCGCGACACCGTATTTTGCGCGCTTGATCATCTCGAATTTTGCCGCGAGGTCGGGGTTATTTTCAAAAATATCCTCCTCGGCGCTCTCGCAGACCAAAATTGAGGTCGGCTTGAGCAGATCTGCGCTCAAAAGCGCCTCGAGCGTGGGCGGCACGGCGCGGAGGCTATACGGCGGGTCGATAAATACGATATCGAACCTTCTTCTGCCCTTCACGGTGCGGATATAGTCCGAGACGTCGGCGGTAAAAAGTCGACACTGCGCGTCGAGGTGTGTTTTTTCGATATTCTTGGCAATAATTGCGGCGGCATCCTTTGATCTGTCGACAAAGGTTGCACTTGCCGCGCCGCGTGACACGGCTTCGAGTCCCATCTGACCCGAGCCTGCAAAAAGGTCGAGCACCTCTCTGCCCTCAAGATCAAACTGGAGCATTGAAAATACCGCCTCCTTGGCGCGCTCCGAGGTCGGTCGGGTATTTTCGCCCTCGAGCGTTAAAAGCTTTATTCCTCGGGCCTTGCCCGTTATTATTCGCATCATAATCAGTCCTTATCGTTGAAATATTCCTTTATTTTTGCTGCGTCCTTGGCGCTGATTCCCTTGACGGCGGCTATCTCGCTCTCGGTGGCGGTCTTTATCGCTCCGATACCGCCGAAGTGCGAGAGCAGAAGCTTTGCCTTCGCGTCGCCAATTCCGCTTATTTTTGTGAGCGAGGATCTTGTGAGTGTCTTACGCTTTGCGCTATCCATTCTCGAGACGGTAAAGCGGTGGACCTCCTCCTGTATCTTATAGATGAACACGAAGAGCGCGTTTTCCTTGGCGATGCTTATCTCCTCGGTATCGGTACAGAGGGCTCGTGTTTTATGGAAATCGTCCTTGACCATACCGAAGACCGCGATATCGAGTCCCTTTTCTCTGAGCAGCTCTCGAACGGTCGAAACGTGTCCCTTGCCGCCGTCGAGCAATATCAGGTCGGGGAGCTCGGAAAATGAGCCGCTTTCGTCGTCAAGATGATCGAGTCGGCGCGAGATCGCCTCGCGCATGCTTGCGTAGTCGTCGGTGCCGTCCTTGACCGAGGTTATTTTGAACGAACGGTAGTCGCTTTTCTTGAAGCTCGTGCCGTCGGTCACTATCATTCCCGCAGTGATATGCTCACGTCCGAGGTTGGATATATCGTACGCCTCGATCCTTTCGGGGTAGGTCTCAAGTGAGAGCAGCTCTGCGAGTCGGGTGAGCACCTTTTCATCCTTCTCTGCCGCGTTTTTATACGCCTTTGCCCTCTCCTCTGCATTGTCTCTTACCATATCGCAAAGCGCCTTGTTGTCTCCGCGCTCTGCCGTTCTTACGATTACTTTTCTTCCTGCGAGCTCGGAGAGGTATGCGCTGAGCGTTTCTCTGTCTCCGTCGTCGAGCTCGAAGGAAAGCAATATGCTTTTCGGGATATATTCTCTTATCTGATAAAGCTCGCAGATGAACGCAGAAATGTTCTGCTCGTCCACGATGCGCTCCGCACCGTAGACGAATTCCTGCTTATCGCTGACTGCTCCGTCGCGGATGAAGAATACCGATATACAGGAGCAGACGTCGTCGTTATATAGCGCGATCACGTCGTGCTCGGTATCGGAGGGCGCGACCACCTTTTGCTTTTGTCCGAGTCGGTCGAGCGCCGCTATCGTGTCTCTGCACCTTGCCGCCGCTTCAAATCTTTCGTTCTCGGCGTACTCGTACATCTGCTCGGTCAGCTTGTTTTTAACCTCTTTGGTGTGTCCGCGCAACACGTCGGTCGCGTATTTTATCTTTTCAAGATACTCGTCGGGCTCTACGTTGCCCGTGCAGACTCCGCAGCATTTCTTCATTTGATAATATAGGCAGGGGCGCTCCTTGCCGATATCTCTCGGGAATTTTCGTTTACAGGTTGGGAGTCCGAGCACTGCGGAGAGCGTATTTATGACCGAAAAGACGGTCGACGTGCCTGAATAGGGTCCGAAATATCTGCCGCCCTCGCCGCGCTTTCGCGTCATTACGAGTCTTGGATAGAGCTCGTCGGTCAGCTTGATATATGGGTAGGATTTTGCGTCCTTAAGTCTTATATTATATTTGGGTGAATACTGCTTTATCAGGGTGTTTTCGAGCGAGAGCGCCTCGATCTCAGTGTCGCAGACGTAATAGTCGAAATCCTTGACGGCTCTTACCATTCCCGCGGTTTTGACGTTCTTTTCGCTATTCTGAAAATACTGCGAAACGCGGTTCTTCAGCTTGCGTGATTTACCTACGTATATCACCGTTCCCGCGGCGTTTTTCATAATATACACGCCAGGGCGCAGAGGCAGAGAGTTCGCCTTTTCGAGCAACGCTTTTATTTCGTTTTCTTTTATTGGCATTTCTTACCCTCCCATCTGCATTTTTAAGGTTGAAAAAATGCGGAGCAGCCGATATCGACCGTCTCCGCACCCCTTGGCACCGTTCTGTTATTATTCGTTGAACCCTGAATTTACGAGGGATACGAGGCCGTCCAATGCTGAATCCTCGTCCTGTCCTTCTGCCGTGATCTTAACAGTCATTCCCTTTGCAATTCCAAGAGACAGAACACCGAGAAGACTTTTTGCATTTACCTTACGGTCGTCTTTTTCAATAAGGATCGTGCTTTTATAACAATTCGCCTTCTGAATAAAGAAGGTTGCAGGTCTTGCGTGGAGACCGCTGGCATTTGTTATTACGACTTCACGAGTTTTCATCGATTTTTACTCCTGTCTGTATGTATCTCTGATTTAGATCGTTCTCAAAAATTCGTCGGCAATAAAACCGAGAACTTCGGTTACCATTAGTATAACAAAAATACAGTTCAAAATCAAGAGCAAATATTGTATATTTTTTGCACAATTTTTGTGTGTTTTTTTGGCAAAATACACAAATCTCGATAATTTTTTAATTCTTAAGCGTTATTTAGTTGCGGTTATGCTTGTTATAGTTATCGTAAACTCCGCATCGTCGGTATATACGTCTATCACGCTCCCCTTGGAAAAGTTGACTTCTCCCAACGAATAGTAGTTTCCTTCCTTTGATGCCAAAACCTCTAAGTTCAGACGCATTTTTCCCGTCATTTTTGCCATTCGGTACGACACCGCCGTCTCATTTTTTGCTGATTGCTCGTCATTTCCCGACTCGGTCTGCTCTGTGCCTTCCGTGTCGGAATACTCAACGTATATCGCCTGAGCGTCGTTCCAACCCTTATATATCTCTCCAAGGAGTCTGCCGTTTGAGGCAAGGTATACCTCCTCTTCGTCTAAAAGATATTTTGCAAGACTATCGTAATCCTCGCACTCAAATTCAATTGAATATTTTGACGTGATGCCCGCTTTGTCGTTGTCGATTTCGGTATACACTCTGTATACTACCGTCCCGATAAGGCAAAGGACGAGCAATATCACCATTATATCGAACGCGGTTATTCTTCTACCCGATCTTTTGCGCTTTTCTGCCATTTTAATCTCCATTCCGCCGCGTGCAGCGGCACAAATATGATTTGCGAATTTTGCCAACGGCAAATTTCTCGCGTGAAAAAGCATAATTACCTAATGGTAGGAATCAACTTTCACGCAAACCTCCCGTAAGTTCGACAACGGTTCCGTCTATTTTTTGATCCTCGATCCTGAGAGTATAGTCGCTTCCAACTGCTACTCTGTTTTCTCCAAGATAATATCCCGCATCTGCCTTATGGATTGCCGTGACCTCTACGGTCAATACCGCAAGCGTATTATCCTCGGAAACAGAAATTGACTTTATCTTTCCAAAATACACGGTACTGCCATCTATGTCAAAATAGAGCTCTTTATTCAACACCTTTTGATATTCAGCGGCGTTTTCTTCACACGAGATGGCAAAGGAATACTCGATATTCACGCTTTCATAATCCGTGGAGAAATATCTGAACAGATAATAAGCTCCAACTATTACTCCCACTATCAGTGCCAGCATCAACAGGGTTATTATAATATCTACTGCCAGCGGAAGCTTTTTACGCGCCTTTGCTTTACGGGTTTTTTCGCTTTCTGTCGGATCCTTCGCTTTTACACCGCGAAGCCCAACTATGTAATCAATCTGCGTACCGCCTAATGATTTTTCGGAATCTGCCTTTTTCAGATTCTTTGCGGTCTCGCTCTGATCGTTCTTCTTGAGTTCAGGCATTTCTCTATATCCTTTCGATTATTTGTAAAATCTCACTTCGACGTCAAAATCGGTTTCATTATTGGAATATTCGGTCTTGTCCTTTTGCTGCTCTTCTCTTCCGACTCTGACGTATCCCGCAAGCAAGCCCGCCGCAGTCCAAAACAAGTAAAGCATTCTCATATCATCCCACAGGCAACTTACCGTTCCAAAAACAAGAGACGCGAAAATTCCTACCGTGAGCGCAAGTGCCTCTCTCTTGTTTTCGTGACTCCGTATGCTTGCAACGTAACCCAAGCCGTTACGCAAAATGATAAAGCTGAAAATAACGAACGTTACGGCGCCTCCTATTCCCGACCAACAGAGCACCTGCAGCCACAACGAGCCCGACGAGGTCGCTCCATCGGAAACGGCGTTTGCATATGCTGAATGTGCCGACACAAACGCGTGTTCTCCCGAGCCGATACCCAAGAAGTTACCGTTACTAAGCATTTCCCAAACGCTTTCGAAGACGCTCATTCTTATCGGGGCATTTGCGGATTCCTCGGGTAATATCCAAGAGATAGAATTCAATGCTTCGCCAAAGTCTACGTACGACGACACGTATGGATAAAGCATCGTAAATATACCTATGGGGACGAGCAGGACCATCACTGTCGTCAGCGTTTTATGGCTGTAAATCAGCCAAAACAGGCAAAACTCTATAAGTATCGCAATAGCTGCCTCGTAGGTTCCGTAAATGAATACAGACACCATAACCAAGACTAACAGCACACACCTTAAAAAGACACCGCTGACAGTACGCTGCTTTGACATATAAGCGAAAAGCAATGGGGTCACTATAACAGCCAGCACTCCGTACACCTCTGCGCTATCCGCTATATTGATCGACTGACCTTCAAATATCGGACGAGCGTATTCGTGTATCGAATGTATAAATCCGTCTGCTATCGCATCATAAAACACATTCCACAAACCGACTACGGCAAGTATACAAAAGCTCACCGCCATTATTTTGACACAAGCGTTGAGCCGTTTTCTGTCTCTTATGAGATTATACGTCATAAAAAATCCGCCGAGGATCACGACTACCGAGTACAACGAATCCAAAACGGTTCGCATACCGCCATCCGAAAACAAGCTTGTGACCAAGATAAATCCGCAGAAAACAAACACTATTACGCTTTCCGCGGAGAATGAGATCACTCTTCTGTGTTTGAGCATCTTGGCAATATAGGATATTGCCGTGAGCAATATCAGGGAAACGAGGATTATATCCGAAACCGAGAAATATCTAAGGAATGGGGTTGCCGCAAGCGTGATCGCAACGCCTGTTTCGGTGGTCGAGGTCACAAGGCAGAAAACTATTAATATGGCAACGACAAAAAGAAGATACGACGAGTGGACGAAATAGGTCAGCACACCGCACCCTACGGCTATCAGCGAGGCAATGAACATACCTACCGCTCCGCCCGTTTTTTCCTTAATAGATACGAGCTTTTCCTCGGGTATGCCAAAAAAAGACAGGAATATTTTTTTCAACGTCCTGTGCTCGTAGACGGTTGCTGCCAAGGTCTTTGACGACATCAGCAAAGGAAGTGAGCAGACTATCAACGTAACCGACGTAAACAGAGAGGATACCGCGTGATTGCTTTTTCCATACAAAAGTATCGGAACGAAATAGACTATGGCTGAGGTCATTCCGTACATAAGGAAAAACATTCCGTATACGTTGACCTTCAACGAGGACATCAGCTTTCTAAGCGAATCCAATATTCGCAGGCCCCTACTTTCCTTGAGCACTGTATCGGCATGCTTTTTCAGTGTGCCTTGCTTCTTGGAGCGCGCGGTATTATCCAAAATCTGAGCACAGTAGCTGTCCTCATACGACTCGTTTGCCACGGACATCCAGCTTCCGACTCTGCCGTGCGCGAACAACGAATATATGAACGCTGTGAACGCGTTTACGGCGTTAAGAATAAACGAGCCCTTTCGCTGCTTTTCTTTTTTTCTCGTTGCCAAGCTATCTCCTCCCTTCCGTGAATCTTTCGTGGCTTTTTTATTTTTTCCCTTCCAAAAGGTCGGGGCGATTTTTTTCGGTCAGCTCTCTCGCAGTTTCGTCGCGCCATTTATCGATATTGGCGTGGTGTCCCGAGATAAGCACGTCGGGAACCTTAACTCCATGGAATTCATAGGGTCTTGTGTACTGCGGATATTCAAGCATACCCGACGATATGCTTTCCTTTTCGTAGCACTCGGGATCTGACAGAACTCCCGGTAAAAGACGGGAAACTGCATCCACGAGTATTGTTGCGGGGATCTCGCCGCCCGTGAGCACGAAGTCGCCTATCGAGATCTCCTCGTCGACGATCTCGTCGATTATTCTGCGGTCGACTCCCTCGTAGTGACCGCAAAGAATGATAACGTTTTCAAACTTTGAAAGCTCCTCGGCTTTTTTCTGATCGAGCACCTTTCCTGCAGGCGACATGTATACGACTCTGCGGCTTTCGGGGGCAAATCCGACATCCTTTTGCTGCTCAAGGATAGCCGAATAGCAATTATATATCGGGGGCGCCATCATAAGCATTCCCTTGCCGCCGCCATAGGGGGTATCGTCTACCCGACGGTGCTTGTCCTCGCTATAATCGCGGATATTGTAGGTGTTTATCTCGACCGCGCCGCTTTTTTGCGCTCTGCCGATGATGCTCTCGCCCAGCACCGTATTCACAAGGTCGGGAAAGAGTGTCATTATATCAAATCTCATAATTTGTCCTTTTAATTGTCTTTATCAGTCGTCGCTGAGCAGTCCCGGGATGGTTTTGACGAATATTCCCTTTTCGAGATCAATATTCTTGACGAATTCCTCGACTGCGGGCATCATTCGCTCTCCGTCGGGTGTCTTTACGACGTATATATCCGACGCGCCGCGGTTGATGACCTCTTTTACCGTGCCGTAGGTCTTGCCGCTATCGACGTCGATAACGGGAAGTCCTATGAGGTCGGCGATGAAGTAATCTCCCTCGTCGAGCTCAAAATCGTCGCGCGAGGCGTAGAGCATAGTTCCCTTCATTACTGCCGCCTGATCCATATCGGTCACTCCCTCGAGCGAGGCAAGCACGAACTGCTTGAATATTGACGCGTGAGTCACTTTTATTTCTCTGTATTTGCCGTTTTCGAGCGTAAAAACCCGCTCGAGCGAGGCAAGGACCTCGGGGCTATCGCAGAGAGATTCGAGCTTGACGTCTCCGCGCACTCCGTGGGTATTTATAATTATCGCGCATTCAAGATACTGTTTCTTTTCCATAATTTATTGCGTTCAGCCTCGACTTTTCAATATATTTTCGGCGTTTTTTCTCCGAGATGCCAAAAAAGGCACAGTTTGGCATAATAATTATCTACATTATAGCACAATTATATTTAAATTGCAAGAGATAGTGTGATTTTTTTGATTTTTAGTGACGAAATGACAATAAAGTGGGGTTTGGGCGGCAAAAAACGGGGATGTTGAAAAAAATTTACAAATACAAGGTTGACATACACCGTATTTGAGGGTACAATAGAAAAGTATGAAAAATATAACCAAGAAAGGGTAACTAACATTATGCTCAATACAGCTCTTTTGCTCTCATCGACCAGCACTCCAAACAACGGTGGAGGCCTTACTTCGTTGTTGCTGCCCGTTATTATGATCGGAATCCTGATCGTTATTATGGTAGTGAGCTCTCGCAAACAAAGAAAGCAAGATCAGGAGATTGCAAGCATGCGCAACAATCTTCAGGTTGGCGACGAGATCACCACGATCGGCGGTATCATCGGCAAGATCGTAAGCATCAAGGAGGAGACCTGCGTTATCGAGACTAGCCGCGACGGCACCAAGATCCGCATTCTCAAGACTGCTGTCAGCCGCGTTGACGTTAAGGCAGAGGACTCTATCGACTGACCGATCAGATCTTCATAAAAGTAATAAAAACGCTTCCGAAGGCATATATTTCTACGGAAATATACGTTACGGAGGCGTTTTTATTATGAACAGAAATCAAAGGTCTTCCGCGCTCGTGCGCTCGCGTACGACTCCCGTTGCCGCGCGGTCACGCTCTGGCGACGAGTCACCGCTTTTTACATCTGTGCTGAAATGCTCTCTTTGGGGGCTTTTGGTCACGTTTATCTCGGGGATTATTCTTATCAGCGTGCTATCCGCTGCGGCACTTGCAAGTCCTGATCCGCTGAGTTTAATTTCATCGCTATCGCTTATTGCGCTCTTTCCCTCTGCGTTTATCGGCGGATTTGTGACCGCCAAAAGGGTCAAGGATGCGCCTGCGCTTTGCGGGATCATTTGCGGAGGGCTTTCAACGGTTTGCGCGATGTTGTTTTCTATTGTGCTCAAGGGGATTTCGTCCTCTAACTTTGAGCTTTGGCAATCTTTGCTTTTACATGCGTTGGTGATCGTTTTCTCGGTGCTTGGGGCACTTGCGGGGAATGTTAAAAGAGTGGCTAAGCGTGGGAAGAGGAGATTTGGGAGATAGAGAGGTGTTCATTTCTTGCCAACAGCGGCAAGAAAACTACGAAAAGAAACGCCGCTTAAAAAGAAGGGAGGTTTCGCCGTTCAAAAAGCAGCGAGCCGCGTTTTGAACTTGCTCAACATCTCCCTTCTCTTTAAGAATTCTCCACCCTTTCGCCTTCGGCACACTGTGTTTCCGAATCTGAAGCCGCGTGGTTGAACTTCCTGATGGGGCTCTTTTGTCCATCTTGGGTGAAAGTAATGCTGTGTTGCTCGCACACGCTTGTGCTTCGCAAGATGGAGTTTAAGAATTAACGGAAGCAGACGGTATGTCTGCTCCCGTTTTTTTACATAACTGCTTTATAGAAATCGAGTGAGTCGAAGCTTCGTCCGAGGTGGTTGAGGATATACGCTTCGGTGGCTTTGGAAAGGTCGCGGATATCGGAGTCGTCCTTCAGGTCAAAGGAAAAGACCTTATTTGCGGGGGCGTATGCGATATATCGCAGAGCCGCAAGAGTTGACGGTGAGATACCGCAGAGCACGGTTGCCGAGGGCATATCGTCGAATTCCTTTGAAATATTCGGACGCTTCTCTCCTCTTCTCGAAAGACAATCGGTACAGATAAGTCTTCCGCCCATTACGTCGAGGTAGATCTGATCGGCGCTGCCGCTTCCGCAATACACGCATCCCGAAAGCTCGGGGAGATATCCCGAGTTTGCCGCGGTGCGAAACTCAAAGACTGATTTTATTATCGCCTGATCCTTTTCTCCCTTACCTATAAGGAAAAGCGAATTGAGCAGCAATCTGAGCAGCTCGTCGCACTCCTCGTCCTCATCGGTCAGCTCGTTGGCGAGGTCACAAAGATACGCCGCAAGCGCGACCTTCGAGACGTCGGTGGAGAGGTTATAAAAGGAATTGGTGACCGAGCCGCCGCGAAGCCAATACATTGAATTCTTTTCGTAGATCTCGAAATTTCCGTAAGTAAAAAGCTGAGATATTGCGGTCAGCTTACTGTTTGGAGAACGTCCGCCCTTGACCATCACGCCGATTCGTCCGCGCGAGTGGGTTATGATATTTACAAGCTTGTCCGACGCGCCTACGTCGATCACGCGGGTGATAAGCCCGTCGGTTGCGAAGGTCATATCCTTACTCCTCTTACGTTGTTTTTTTGATTCCTGATCAGTCCTCGGTGAAGCCGAAGTCGGTGATTCCTCTCTGGCTATCGCGCCAATTTTCCTTGACCTTTACCCAGAGGTTGAGGTAAACCTTTGCGCCGAATATGGCTTCAAGGTCAGCGCGCGCGTACGATCCGACGCGCTTGAGCTCCTCGCCGTTCTTGCCGACGATAATTCCCTTATGCGACGCCTTTTCGCAGAAGATCTCGGCGCGGATACTGACGAGGCTTCCCTCGTCCTTGAACTCCTCGATCGCGACGGCGATGCCGTGGGGGATCTCTTTATTGAGTGTTCTCAAGAGCTTTTCGCGGATGACCTCGGCAGCTACCTGACGCTCGGACTGATCTGTGACCATATCCTCGGGGAAAAAGAAGTCGGACTCGCCAAGGAAGGCTTTACACTCGTCGAGCACCTCGTCCACTCCCTTTCCGTTCTTCGCGCAGATCGGCACGACCGCGTCAAACGAGTGGAGCTCGCTATATGCGGCGATTGTTTCGGCTATCTGCTCGCGGCGGTAGAGGTCGATCTTATTGAGAACGAGGACACTTGGGGTCTCGGTTCTTTTGAGGTAGGTTATTACGTTTTTCTCGGTCTCACTTATCGGCTTACCCGTATCGACAACAAGGATAACCGCATCTGCATCCTGCATCGAGGAATTAGCCGTTTTTACCATATAAGAGCCGAGGCTGTTGCGCGGCTTGAAAATGCCCGGGGTATCAAGGAACACGTACTGATCGTCGCCGACGGTATGTATTCCGATGATTCTGTTTCTCGTGGTCTGCGGCTTGGAGGAGACTATCGCCACCTTTTCGCCGAGAATGCTATTGAGAAGCGTGGATTTTCCTACGTTAGGTCTTCCTACTATTGCTATAAATCCTGTTTTTTTCATTATCTTTTTCCTTGCTTTTTATTTGACCTCAAGGCCCATTATTCTCATTATTTCGGTCTGCTTGGATCTCATTTCGACGTCGTCCTCGTCACTTGTTTCGTGGTCATAGCCGAGCAGGTGGAGCATTGAATGGACGCAAAGGAACGCGACCTCGCGCTCGAAGGAATGACCGTATTCATCTGCCTGCTCTTTTGCTTTTTCAAGGGAAATGACGATATCGCCGAGGTTGCTCATTATCTCGTCGACGGGGGGCTCGTCGGTCTCGCCCTCAAAGTCGAAAAGGGGGAACGAGAGCACGTCGGTGGGCTTGTCTACCTCGCGGAATTTCTTGTTGAGCTCGTGTATTCCCTCGTTATCCGTGAAGGTCACCGAGACCTCGCAATGATTCTGAAAATCCTCGAAATCAAGCGTGGTTTCGACGGCTTCTCTGATGAGCATTTTCATTTTATAGGTCAGCGGGAGCTTGTCCTGCGCGTTTTCAAAATAGATCTTTAGTCCCATTTTTCTGTTCATATCGGTCAATTCCTTGAGGGGCGGTAGCTGTGCTTGCCGTCCGTTTCCTTTCTGTCGTTATGCTTTTTATCGTCGTTGCGCGAGTATTTCTCTCTGCGCTCCTTGTCGTATTTTTCGTATGCGAGTATTATCTTCTGCACGAGCTTATGTCTTACCACGTCGCGCTCGCTGAAGCTATGGATCGCGATATCCTCGATGTCGGTGAGGATCTTGACCGCCTCGGCAAGACCGCTTTTCTGTCCGTACGGCAGGTCGGTCTGGGTAAGGTCTCCCGTTACGACCGCCTTTGAGTTGAATCCGAGTCGGGTCAGAAACATTTTCATTTGCTCGGGGGTACAGTTTTGCGCTTCGTCGAGGATTATGAAGGAATCGTCGAGCGTTCTTCCTCTCATATACGCCAGGGGTGCGACCTCGATAACTCCCTTCTCGACCTGACGCTGATAATTCTCCGCGCCCATCATTTCGTAGAGCGAGTCGTAGAGTGGGCGGAGGTAGGGGTCGATCTTGCTTTGCAGGTCACCCGGCAAAAATCCGAGCTTTTCGCCCGCCTCGATAGCGGGTCGGGTGAGGATTATTCTCGACACCTGCTTTTCGCGGAGTGCCTTGACCGCCATTGCGACCGCGAGGAAGGTCTTTCCCGTTCCCGCAGGTCCGATGCCGAGCACTATGGTGTTCTTTTTGATCGCGTTGACGTACTGCTTTTGTCCGACGGTCTTTGCCTTGATCGGCTTGCCCTTCATCGTGACACAGATAGTATCGTCGCCAAGCTCCTCGAGCTCGCCCGAGTTGCCCGAGCTCACCGTGTCGCAGACGTATATCACGCTTTGATCGTTGATGTTTTCGTTATATTTTGCCATTTTGACAAGGTACGCCACGGCGCTTGCCGCCTGACTGACCGCCATGTCCTGATCGCCCGAGACGACGATTACGTCCTCTCCGCTGTCCGCGATGCGATTATGCACGGCGACGCCGAATTTCTTTTCGATTATCTTTACGTTTGAATCGCAGCTGCCGAAGACCGTTGCCAGCACGTCGGGGCTTTCTATTTTGATTATTTTACTGCTCACTTTTTGTCCTTTCAAGTGTTACTCGACCTCGAACTCCACCGTTTTCGCGATATCCTCGATGGCTATCACGGTACAGTAAAGCGCAAAGGAGCCGTCCTTTATTTGCGGAACGATTATTTTGCGGAGGATCGTCGTGCCCTCTGCCGCCGCTGCAAGTCTTTGAGAAAGCTCGAAATACGCGAGCTCCTCGGCTTCGGCTGCGGTACGGGTCAGCGTGACCGATTCATATTCCAAATGCTTTACGGTCCGCATCTCAAACGGGGTCTCGGTCCCGTCGGGAAGGCAAAGACTCTCCACTATACTTATTGTATCATATAATGCGCCCTCTTTTCCACTATTTTTTGAAATGTTAATCGAATAGTCAAAAAAATTTAAATATTTATCGTAATATTCTGCCCCCGTGTAGACTGTTGCCTCGTATTCGTAGGGGATTTCGATATAATATTCGGTAACGGTTTTTGCCATTATGCTTCCTTCGGCGCGGGTGTAGCGAAAGCCGAGCGTTTTGCTATCGTAAAGGCCGCTTACGAGCAGGTCGCCTTGATCGACGTGCTGTCCCGACACGACGACCACGTTGCCGTTATACACTCTTACCTCTTGTATGATCCCCGATTTCGAGGCGACGAGGTTGGCGGGTTTGGTCGACGCCTGCTCGTCGGTCTCTCCCCGGTACTCTCTTATCTGTACCTCGGCGACCGTGCCGATAAGGTTTACCGATATCCACGACACTGTTTCGGAATCAAGCAGAAATTCGTTCTCTATTCTGTCGGTATTTAGCGACGGGATATACGAGCCGACTCCGAGCCCGTAGCTTTTTAAGGCCTCGCAGATCTCGGAGGTGGTGATATTCTCGTTGCCCGTGACCTCTATATCCCAGACGAATCGATGCGAGAAAAAGACGAGCGCGGCGGCAACAAGCACTCCTATCGGTATTCCGTATCTGTGCTTATACCGCGACAGTAGCGTGGGAATGCCGCCTTTTTTGACGGTTTCGAATTCTATTCCCCTCGCTTTTGCTTCTTTTTCGAGCTTCTTTTTGGCCGAGAGGCGCATAGTGAGAAGTACGCCGTCGGTCTCGGCTCTGAAGTTTGAATACGGTATGCAATAGTACATACAGAGATTGAGAAGCGGGGTGATATTATCGTAATTCGCTTTTATCGTGACATAGCCGCAAATAAAGTAGGATATATTCATCTGTTTTTCTCCTCGCTATCCGGCAGGTCGAAGCGGACTGCCAATATGTTACCCTCCACCGTTACAGTGCCGCTGTGGTAGGTTGAGCAGATAAGGCGCTCACCCTCGATCACCACAGCAAAGCCGCGCGCCGACATTATCATTTCGTCGGGGGAATATTTCAATATTCTGCGGCAGCCCTGCATAAAAAGCGTGTTTCTGCCTCGGAGCTCTATGTGAAAGTCGCCTCCCAGCACGTCGCTCGGCAGCTCTGCCTTAACTGCGAGGAATTCGAGAAATCCCCTTTTCTCCTTATGAACTTTATTTGGCTCTGCACTCATATTACGACCTCGGACAAAATATATTTTACTGAAATTAAGTTCGCTTTAAGGAGGGTAAAAATGGCGCGTGCAGAGGCAAAAAAACGTAGATTCCCGATCTTTGCTGTGATCGCCTCGGCGGCTTTCCTTCTTTTCCTGATCCGTTCGAGCGTTGCAATCAATTATATGAAAAAGGGGCTTCAACTATGCGCAGGGGCGGTCATTCCGTCACTTTTCCCTTTTATGATAATCTCCGAGCTGCTGATCCACAGCGGTGTCGGGCAGCGTGTGGGGAGATTGTTGGCGAAACCGACGAGATTTCTATTTGGAATAAGCGAGGCGGGGGCTTGTGCCTTCGTGCTTGGCGCGATCTGCGGATTTCCCATAGGGGCGAAGACGCTATGCTCTCTGTATGATCGCGGTGAGATCTCTGATCGCGAGTTTTCGCGAGCGCTGACGTTTTGCAACAATCCCGGGTCGGCGTTCGTGATAAGCGCGGTAGGGGTATCGCTCCTTGGCAGTGTCGAGCTTGGGGTCACGCTATACGGGTGCGTTCTGCTTTCGGCGGTCATTGTCGGTGTTTTTGAGAGGATATTTTTCGGGAAGATCGGGGATGGGCGGTCAAAATCGGGGTATGGTGCGGTTGCTTTTGAGAGAAAAGGCGCGATCGAGGTCTTTACGTCGGCTATTCAGAGTTCGGCTATCTCGATGATAACGGTATGCGCGTACGTGGTGTTTTTCTCGTCGTTCGTCGGGTGCATCGGGTCGCTGCTTGCCGAGATCGATATTCCGCGAGTGGTGACGGCTATGATATTTGGATTTTTTGAGATATCAAGCGGAATGGGGGCGGCGGTTGAGGTCGGCGCTCCATTGGCGGCGGTCTTGCTTTGCGCGGCGGGCGCGGGGTGGTCGGGGTTATCGGTGCATTTTCAGATAATAACGATATGCTCGGGGCGCGGGGTGTCATTTAAACCGTTTTTTATTGCCAAAGCGGCACAGGGGGTGATATGTACGGCGCTGATGTGGGTTGCATTGAAGATATTTCCCTTTTCAAAGGAGGCTTTGGCAAAGCTCCCGTCCCTTGAGGTGTCGGGACGAGATTACTCAAATGCGGCGTTCGTTTGCTGTGTGTTTTTCTTGGCGGCGGTGTTGCCGATCGTGATGGGGAGGAAAAAATGAGAAAGCGCAACGCCGATGGCGTTGCGCTTTTTGTGATTTGAAATTATGCTGTTATACGATTGCTATAACAATGAAAACGATCGCAGCGGTTGATACCAGAGCAATCAATGAATAGAAAACGAAAAAGCCGATGGAAATTCCCTTCAGGACGCGACTTGGGGCGATTTTAATTGCCAAGAAGGAACCGGCAAATCCTATCATAGAAACGATGAACTCGCCCAATATGAAGCCTAACCATACTGTCAGCGAGCCAATAATTGTTGCCAGAACAGATGCTCCCGGTAATTGATCGTTGGAGGGATCGACGTTTTGCATATTGTCCAATGAGTTTTGAGTCGAAAGGAAGATTGCTACTGAAATTATCAGCAGAATAGTTAAGATACATATTACAGCTATTGATCCTGCTTTATTGCTCATAAGTTCACCGCCTTTCTGTAACTATGGTAGCATAGTTTGAAGAAAATGTCAAGGAAAACAAAAAATCCACCGCTTTTGCGATGGATTTTGGAGCTGGTAATCAGAATCGAACTGATGATCCCGATAATTGCGAAGCAATTTCGCACAGTGAGCGCAGCGAACGTAGGTCGTCCTTACCAATGACGTGCTCTACCGACTGAGCCGTGGCGAAGTAGAAACAAAAAATCCACCGCTTTTGCGATGGATTTTGGAGCTGGTAATCAGAATCGAACTGATGACCTCGTCATTACCAATGACGTGCTCTACCGACTGAGCCATACCAGCAAATATTCACTTTGTCTTGACGACTTGTCTATTATATCAAACAAATTTCGATTTGTCAACCCCTTTTTTCAAATTTTTTAAATTATTTTTTGAATCTAATATTTTTTAGAAACTTGCCGTTTTTTAATGACAAGCAAATGCCTCTATCATCAAGATTATACCGGACGTATTCCGAAAGCTTACCTTCAATGTTACAGCAGACTCTTTTCAATCTGTCAAGAGCATCGTACTGATAAGTTACAGGAATGGTGTCGTTTCCGTATTTCATAGACACCAGCTTGCCGTTGTTGCTGTTGTACGTGTACGTGGCAAGCAAAAACATCCCCGAAGATCACATATCTCGGGGGTAAAGCCAAGGTTAGATATAATTGACAACTTACTCAAAAAATCGGAAAGAGGCAATGCTCTTTCCGATTTTTTAGTATCAGAATGTGGATCAAGATTGATCACATTTTTCTCCACTGTTTCTGACTTGTTAAGCATTTTCGGATTCTTGCAATTCAGCTCGCACGTTTTGTGTTGCTTTATTGTTTTCCATCAAATTCTCTGTTTTGGGTTCAGACATGACAACGGCGCCCAGCTCGGCGTGTCTCTTCTTAAACGCACAATATTCAGGTGATAATTTATAGTGCATAAACAACGGCCATTCTTCCAGCGCATAAATAGGTATCTCTTTTTTAGTGTAGAGATCGTCAATAATTCCCGACACTTTTTCAAAATCTTGCAACAAAACGTATTTTGCAATATAGAATATTTTATCCAGAGCAGAAACGTCAAACTTCTCTATATCTTTAGATACGCTGCCCAGTCCTTCTGTTTCAATCATAGATATCCAATAATTGATCTGCGCCATATGCTTTGTGCTTTCATTGACAAAGGGGCTGTTGTACAGTGATAAAAACACTTTTTTGCATAGGGTATAATGATGTCACCCGAAAGAAAGGAGTGTCGCAAAATGGAGACGAACAAATCAATCGCGGCTCGTGTAGCTTCTCTCGGTGACGTATGTGAATACAGTTTGGCTGTGATCACAAAAACCGACTCGGAGAATGCTTACGGTATAGCCGTGCATGATGCATATGAGCATAACGTCATATGCATCAAGGAGATCGGCACCGATAAGGACCTCGCCCTATCTATCGTTGACATCTTGAATAAGTACAGAATTCCACAGGTACATTTTCTTGACGTCATCAATGATCTGATGAATAAATAGATATTGTATTTTTTGGACCCCGTAGAACGTCTATAATGATCTTTCTATCAATATTATTTTTTGGTTGATTGCAGATTTTCTTATAGTCAAATTATTTACAGGTTTCGCAGTAGTAAACGCTTTCGTACTCACCGTGCTCATCAGTATAAGCAACAACAGTCAGGACTCCCTTGTACTGAACTCCTTTTTCGCAAACGAAGTCGATACTAAGAGCCAGGGTTCCTACCC
Organism: Oscillospiraceae bacterium; assembly: GCA_015065075.1. Lineage (GTDB taxonomy): Bacteria > Bacillota > Clostridia > Oscillospirales > CAG-272 > SVTX01. The sequence goes on along the minus strand of SVRA01000003.1, from coordinate 17,471 downwards.
TTTTGCTGCCCGAAACCTCATCCATATATTCGTAGTACGATCCGTTCCACTTGTATAGATAGAGCGTGCCTACGATATGCGATGCGGTTGACTGCTTCCTTGCAATAGCCGAAACGTTACCGTCGCTTCCCACAAAGCTCATACTAACTTCCATAGTCGCGATGCTCGTCCATCTGGGTTGTACGGCCGTATCCTCGGGCTGCGCGGCAAATGCAGGAGCTGTAAGCGAGCAGATCATAATAATCGAAAGCGCAATTGATACGATTGCTTTTATTGCGTTATTACGTTTCATTTTCCTCCAATGTCATCAAGACATTTTTGGGGGCCCGATATTCATAACAAAAAAATCCCGAAAACGTGACAACATTTTTCAGGATTTTTTAAAAATTTTTATTTTTTGATATTTAATTTTAAAAAATGCAATTTATTTTACACTTTTTGCATATTGAACCAAGGTATCAAGATCACATTCCGTAGAAAATATATGATATGAATATTCGCTATCTCTCCAGATGATATTTATTTCTTTTTTGTGTATATATTCTACGACCGTGGCACCATTTCCATTAATTTGAATATATGTAACGTTTACGTCTTCATTATCGACGTATCTATCAATTGGTTTCAATATATTCTGTGTAAACGAAAACAGATACTCATCACCAATATAGTAGTCAATAGTTATATGAGTATTATTCTCGGATAGAACATCCTCCCAAACGCCTTCGGGCAGATCTCTTGGTTTATGTATGTCCTCAATATATATTGGGGCATCTGCGCCAAGCTCGTTTGCTGTTGTCGACTCCTCCTCATACAAGGTCTCCTTCTCTTTGCCATCGGGGTCTTCATAACGAACAGCAAAATAATCATTGTACCACTCGACGATGGCATTATATATTGCCTCTCTGAGTCTGGGCACGCATCCTATCAAAAGCGACATAAGAATAATCGCTGCCGCTATCGCCACAGCCAATCTTGCTGCTGTTGATCTCCTGCCGGTCGTCCTATACTTATATTGGCGTATAACCTTGTTCCTTTTTCTGTAATACGAGGGATCAAAGCTCACGGATGAAGTATCCAAGCTTTTGAGCTCGCTTGCCTCCTCCTCGGTGCATTTCATTGCCGCCAATGCAATTAAATGATCGAATTTGTCGGTATTATTCAACATAGAGCTCTTCACCTCCCATTTCCCAAAGCTTCTTTTTCGCACGCGAATATCTCTTTCTTACAAGTTCCTCGGAAATATTCATCATTTTAGCGATGCTTTTGCTGTCAAAGCCCAGGCTTTTAAACAAAATAACATCACGGTATTTATCGTCAAGTTTATTTATAAGCGTATGAAGATACTCACAATTCTCTTCGCTGACGTACAGTTTATCAACGCACGAGGTGTAGTCGGGGATATCGATATCCTCATATGAGTCCTCGTCGTAATTGTATCGGGTGAGCGACTGCTCGTACTCGTTTTTTCGAATTTTCACACGCAACGCGTTTTTAGCACAATTACGGCACACCACCGTTAACAGTCTTTCAAGATATCCATTATCCTGCGCCGTTTTAAACTTTTCTATATAGTCGATGACCAATTTGATCGTATCGTGTACGCAGTCTTGCGCATCGTGATGATTTTGCAAGTATTTCATTGATATCAAATAGAGCTGATTTTCATATTTTACGTAGATATCTTCCACGAATGAACGGTCGTCGTCATCAGCAACGTTCAAAATTATCGGTAACATTCAAGGACCTCCTTTCCAATCGGTATACATTATACCATTTGCGTCGAAAAATGTCAATATTATGATGGAAACACGTCAAATATGGAGATAGTATAGAATAAAAGACCTAATTTCTTACCAACATCGTGAGAATCAATTTTCGTTTGTTGTTTTTTATATGAATTAATGCTCCTTTCATTAAAAAAACTGTTATAAAACGGTTGACAAAACTCAAAACAAGTGTTATAATGTGTTATCATATTTAAACGCGATGACCAAGAGGAGTAGGTCGCAGGTCTCTTTCAGAGAGTGGATGGCAGGTGAAAATCCACAGAGGCGGCGGTTGAAGGTAGCTTGCGAGTGGTGCGGGTGAAGGCTTTTTTGCTGAGTAGTCTGCGACGGTGGCGACGTTAGAGCTTTTGAGTGGTGTTTGTCCGATTTTTTCGGGCGGATATGGAATCCGCCCCTACGGCAGATGCAAATTAGGTGGTACCGCGTATTGACGTCCTGATGTTTTTACATCGGGGCTTTTTTGTTTGTATGGGTTTTTATTAACTTTTCTTGTCATCAGCGACAAGAAAAGTTACAAAAGAAACGCCGCTTAAGGGGGAGAGGGTTTCGCAAGAAAAAAAGCAGCGAGCCGCATTTTCTCTTGCTTCAACATCCTCTCCGCCCTTAAGAATTCCCCTCTCCGTTTTGATGATTGAGTTGCTTTTAATCTTAAAAGTCGGCTTCGCCGACCGGGCGGGTTGATTATTGGTTTTAAGACGGGCGAGATGGCTTGGGTTCAACACCTTATAAGTAAGAAACGATAGAGAGGAATTTTTTCGAGGCTTGCCGCTGAAAAAATTCTACGGCACTGTAAAAGGACCCAAAATATAGGGGAAGTTCTTTTGCTACTTTTCTTTCAAGAAAAGTAGAGAAATCGATACATTCAGTTACTATGTTTAACAACAGAAAGGAAATATAAAAAATGAACAGTTACAATGAATTACCGAAGACGTATTCGCCGTCCGAGTTTGAGGACAGGATATACGCCGAGTGGTGTGAAAAGGGTTATTTCACGCCCGACAAGAACAACAATAATCCCTCTTTTTCGATAGTAATTCCCCCTCCCAACGTCACAGGTCAGCTTCACATGGGTCACGCGCTTGACGAGACGTTGCAGGACATTCTCGTTCGATACAAGAGAATGCAGGGCTTCAACACGCTTTGGGTTCCCGGTACCGACCACGCGGGCATTGCTACGCAGATCAAGGTTGAGGAGAGACTGCGCGTTGACGAGGGTCTTACCCGTTACGATCTCGGTCGTGAGAAGTTCCTTGAACGCGTTTGGGGCTGGAAGGACACATACGAGGCTCGCATTACGGGTCAGCTCAAGAAGCTTGGCGCATCGTGCGACTGGACAAGACAGAGATTCACCATGGACGAGGGCTGCTCCAAGGCGGTTCGTGAGGTCTTTGTAAACCTTTACGACAAGGGACTTATCTATCGCGGTCACCGTATCATCAACTGGTGTCCTCGCTGTCTGACTGCGCTTTCCGACGCGGAGGTTGAATACAAGGATCAGCCCGGACATTTCTGGCACATCAAGTATCCCATCATCGGTGAGGACGGCTACGTTGAGGTTGCTACCACCCGTCCCGAGACTATGTTCGGTGATACCGCGGTCGCGGTCAACCCCGAGGACGAGAACACCAAGCATCTTATCGGCAAGAAGGTTCTTCTTCCCATCGTTAACAGAGAAATCCCCGTTATTGCGGACGATTACGTTGAGATCGGCTTCGGTACGGGCTGCGTTAAGATCACGCCCGCACACGACCCCAACGACTTCCTTGTCGGTCAGAGACACGACCTTGAGCAGATCAAGGTTATGAACGACGATGCGACCATGAACGCTTATGCCGGCAAATACGAGGGTATGGACAGATATGCCTGCCGCAAGGCTCTCGTTGCCGATCTTGAAGCCGAGGGATATCTCGTTAAGGTTGAGCCTCACGACCACAACGTTGGCGTTTGCTACCGCTGCGGTACGACGGTCGAGCCCCTCACGAGTGACCAGTGGTTCGTTAAGATGAAGCCTCTCGCAAAGCCTGCGATCGAGGCGGTTGAGAGCGGCGAGATCAGCTTCGTTCCCGAGCGCTTCTCCAAGAACTATTTTAACTGGATGAACAATATTCTCGACTGGTGCATTTCACGTCAGCTCTGGTGGGGTCACAGAATTCCCGCCTTCTACTGCGACGAGTGCGGCGAGATGACCGTTTCTAAGGTCGACATTGACACCTGCCCCAAGTGCGGCGCCAAGGTTCATCAGGATGAGGACGTGCTTGACACCTGGTTCTCGTCGGCTCTCTGGCCCTTCTCTACTCTCGGCTGGCCCGAGCAGACCGAGGATCTCAAGAGATATTATCCCACCGACGTGCTCGTTACGGGATACGATATAATCACCTTCTGGGTATCGCGTATGATCTTCTCGGGTCTTGAGCACATGGATGCAAAGCCCTTCTCTACCGTATTTATTCACGGTCTCGTACGTGACGCGCAGGGCCGTAAGATGTCCAAGTCGCTCGGTAACGGTATCGATCCTCTTGAGGTCATCAAGCAGTACGGCGCGGATGCGCTCCGCTTCGCGCTTGCGACGGGCAACTCCCCCGGAAACGATATGAGATTCTCCGACGAGAAGATCGAGGCGGCGAGAAACTTCGCCAACAAGCTCTGGAACGCGTCGCGATTCGTTCGTATGAATCTGACGATTGATGAGATCAAGCTCCCCGATGCCGACAAGCTCGCGATCGAGGACAAGTGGATACTCAACGAATTCAACGCGCTTTGCGAGAACGTAGTTACCAATCTTGACAACTTTGAGGTTGGCGTTGCTCTCGGCGCGATCTACGGATTTACCTGGGATATCTTCTGCGACTGGTACATTGAGCTTGCCAAGGCACGTCTTAACGAAAAGGACACCGAGGCAAATCTTACCTGCCAGAACGTTATCGCATACGTTCTTTGCGGAACGCTCAAGCTTCTGCATCCCTTTATGCCCTTTATTACCGAGGAGATATATCAGGCTCTGCCTCACGAGTGCGAGAGCATTATGATCTCCGAGTATCCTAAGGCTTGCAAGTCGCTCTGCTTCTCTGCCGATGCCGAGAAGATGACGAAGATCATCGACGCGATCAAGGCGATCAGAGCGCGCAGAAGCGAGATGAACGTTCCTCCCTCCAAAAAGGCGAAGGTTTATCTTGCTACCAGATACGCTGACGTATTTGCTACCGCAGAGGCGTTCTTTGCACGTCTCGCATCCGCCTCCGAGCTTATCGTTGCCGACAAGTTTGCCGAGGACGAGGTCAGTGCAGACAATGCAGTACAGATAATCACCGACTCTGCTACGATCTATCTGCCGCTTTCCGATATCATTGATTTTGAAAAGGAAAAGGCGCGTCTTGAGGGCGAGAAGAAGAAGCTTGAAGCTGAGATCGAGAGAATCGAAAAGAAGCTTTCCAACGAGGGCTTCGTTGCCAAGGCTCCTGCCGCGGTCGTTGAGGGTGAGAGAGCGAAGATGGCAAAATACCGCGAAAACCTCGAGGGTATTGTTGCGGCGATCGCAAAGCTGAAATAAATATCTACGAAAGAATTATTATTTATGCCGATAACACGGCGGAAGGAACCGATATGAACAAGGATAATTTTGGATTTGCCTCCCCTGCGGAGTGCGGTGTGCCCTACGCCTGCGTTAATGCTTTTATTGACGAGCTTGAGTCTCGTGGCATTATGATGCATGGATTTGCATTTCTCCGTCATGACAAGATCTTCGCAGAAGGATACTTTGCTCCTGTAGATGAGAAATTTCTCCACAGAATGTACTCGACAAGTAAAACCTATACCTCAATGGCCATAGGCGCGCTTATCGCCGAGGGCAAGGTCTCGCTTGACGATCCCGTTTACAAATATTTCCCCGACAAGCTTCCTGAAAATCTGCATCCCTATATAGCTGAAGCAACCATACGCCATCTTTTGATGATGGCAACTCCGTTTGATCAGGAGACCTACGGTCGCTTCGTTCCCGACTGGGAATACAGCTTCTTCAACAAGCCCCCTCAGGTGCGTCCCGGAACAAGATTTATTTACGACACCTGCGGTACTTATATGTTGGATTGCATAGTCGAGCGTGTGACAGGCAAGCCCTTCCTTGAATATCTGAAGGACGTTTGTCTGCGCGAGATCGGATTTTCGGAGGATGCTTGGTGCATACAGTCGCCTGACGGACACTCCTGGGGTGGCTCGGGCGTGCTTGCATCTTTGCGCGACACGGTTCGCTTTGCAACGCTTGTGAAAAATCGCGGCGTAGCGCACGGCAAGCAGCTTTTGCCTGCCGATTACATTGACGAGGCAACCAAATACCAGATCGCAAACACCACTCAATATCCTCATCCCGACCTTCTCCACGGCAATGGCTACGGATATCAGGTATGGATGACACAGGGAGAAGGCTATGCTTTTCTTGGAATGGGATGCGAGTGCGCCTGGATACTGCCCGAGCAGGGTCTCGTAGCGGTCTTCATTGCCGACACTCAAGGCGAGCCTAACTATGCAGACGTTTTTGAAATCGCAAAGAAGCACATAGTTGATAACCTCTGCGATCCCTACGCTCCCGACGATGCCGCACAGGCTCTCCTCTCCGAGAGACTTGCGGGACTGAAGGTCCACGCGCTTCACGGTGCGATCACCTCGTCTGAAGCACAGAGAGTGAACGGGGTAGAATATTCCATTTTCAACAACCCGATGCAAATTACCTCCGTCAGCTTTGAATTCAACGGCGAAGAGGGTGCAATGCACTACGATACCTTGAGAGGAAAGAAAACCCTGCCCTTCGGAATGGCGAAGAATATATTCTTCAAGTTCCCCGAGAATCATTATTACGACTATCAGATCAATCTGCCCGCAAACCGCGGTCTTAACGCCTTTGCTTCGGCAGAGTGGATCAACGATAGCACCCTGCACATTCGCGTTTACATTCTCGATAACAGCCTTGGAAATATGCACGCATACATCACATTTGAGGGCGACAAGATCGCTATCAAGATGTCCAAGGTTGCCGAATGGTTTATGGATGAATATCAAGGCGAGGCATACGGTGTTCAAAAATAATCAAATGGCTTAAACGCGAATCGTGAAGGATAGATTTCCAAAAAAAATATTTTTTTAGAAAAAGCTGTAACCTTTCAGAAAAAACAGCGACTTTATAGGTAGAAGGCGAAGAATTGCTTCAAATCCTGCTTATAAAGTCGCTTTTTTGCGTTCTGCTGGTTTTGGAGATGCAACGTCTCACTAAAAATTGTCTGAAAGGACGGATATTATTATGAAAAGAAGAATTTTTACAGTTGTAACCTGTTTGGCTATGGCACTTATGCTCGTGCTTGCCTTCGCTTCTTGCGATGCAAAAAGCGGAAACGGCTTTGCAGAGGACTACGAGTCTGCGCCGTCGATCAAGGACGACTCCTATCTTGACGTCGACCTCGGCGGCAACGGGATCGAGAACGACTCGGAATACGAGCGCAAGATAATCAAGACCGCAAACATATCCGCGCAGGCGACCGACTTTGAAGAGGCGGTCAAAATGATCGAGCAGCTCTGCATCGACCTCGGCGGATACGTCGAAAGCTCCTCCGTATCGGGCAAAAGCCTTACGAACAAAGGAACTTACCGCTATGCAAATTATACTCTGCGTATTCCTGCACAAAGCTTTGACGGCTTCAGCAAGGGCATCGACGGTATCGTCAACGTTACCTCCTCCTCCAGCTCGTCCGACGAGGTGACCTCTACCTATTACGATATAAAATCCCGCATTGAAGTGCTCGAGATGCAGAAGGAATCCTTGCAGAAGCTTTACGACGAGTACACCGAATACGGAGACATAAACTATCTGCTTGAGCTTCAGGATAAGCTTTACGAGGTCATCGCGGAGATCGAGGCTTACGAAACACAGATCCGTTTGTACGACAGCAAGGTTGCTTATTCCACGATCCACCTCAATATCAGTGAGGTCAAGGAATACACCGAAGAAGATGAGGAGACCTTCGGAGAGGCTCTGTTAGGTGCTCTCACAGGCGGTTGGGATTTCTTCCTGACGATATGCCAGGGCATTCTTATCGTTTTCGTTGCTTGCCTTCCCTTTACGGTATTCTGCGGTGTGGTAGCCGCTGTAATCGTGATAATATGCGTATCCTCGGCAAAGAAAAAGCGCAAAAAGAAGCTTGAGGCACAGCAAGATCAGAACAAGCAGTAAGATCTTTGTCTTTTCCACGTTTCATCTTGACATTCGACGAATAATTTGATATAATTTGTCCGTCGGAGTGTCGCTCTGAATACCATAAGGAAATGATGAAAATGGAAACGAAATATATTTTTCTTGACGTTGACGGAACGCTCGTCAATTTTATGGGCGAGATACCCGAGTCCGCCGTTTGCGCGCTGAAAAAAGCGCAGGCTAACGGGCATAAAGTAATGCTTGCCACGGGCAGACAGAAGTCACAGATACACAAATTCTTGTTTGAAAAGATAGATTTTGACGGTATGGTCGCTTCGTCGGGCGCGTACATCGAATACGGCGGTAAGGTGATATTCGAGAGCCGTCCGTCGCGCGAAAAGCTGTCGGAAATGATAGATTTTTTCGACAAGTATAAGATCCCGTATTTTTTGCAGAGTACCGATCGCTTGATCGCTTTGAGGTGGTGCTACGACCGGATATACGCGCATTTTGAGTCCGAGGGTGCGGGCAAGGTCACGCTCGACAGCGTTTTCGGAAACACCGAGATCGTTGAAGATCCCAAGGCGCTCGAATGTGTTGAAAAAGCCGCTTATTACTATTCCCCCCTCTCTATCGAGGAGGTCAGAGCCGAGCTTGGCGATTATTATTACGTCGTCAGCTACAGTCTTGGCTCGGGGCAGAGCTTATATCACGGCGAGATAACCTTTGACGGAGTCAACAAGGCGGTAGGCATCGAAAAATTTATGACGGCGGTAGGCGCGCCGATGAAAAATTCGATCGCCGTGGGCGACAGCGGAAACGATCTTGAGATGATCAAGGCGGCGGGAGTCGGCGTTTGTATGGGAAACGGCTCTGACGACGTGAAGGCGGTGGCTGATATCGTTACGACCGACGTTACCGACGACGGCATTTACAATGCTTTTGTCAAGTTGGGGTTGATTTAATAATAAAAAACCGAGTGCGATGCACTCGGTTTTTTGTTTATTCAACGGAAATTATATAATCGTAGAGGGGCTGGCCGCCGTAAAGAACTGCGACCTCGCAGTTCTCTCCGACCTTATTCGAGATCATTTCAGCGACCTTGTTTGCGGTCTCCTCGCTTACGTCCTCGCCGTAAAATACGGTGACGTACACGGCGCCCGTCATTCCTCTGGTGAGCTGCTTTACGCAATCGAAGCTCTCGTTGCTCACGCAGGCAATCTTGTTTTCAACAAGACCGAGGAACTGTCCTTTTTTGATCTTGAAGCGGTCGATCTCGGTATCTCTGACGGCAAAGGTTACCGACATTGACGTTACCATCTTTGCCGCGTCGTTCATTTCCCTTTCGACGACCTCTGCCTCTGCATCGGGGTTGTACGCGATCATAGCCGCCATACCCTGAGGCACGGTCTCCGTGGGAATTACAACGACCTTGCGCTCGGTGATGATCTCCGATGCCTGTCTCGCTACCATACAGATATTCTTATTGTTAGGCATAACGAAGACGTACTCGGAGGGGGTCTTCATTACTGCGTCGATAATATCCTGCGTGCTGGGGTTCATAGTCTGTCCGCCCGTGATGATATTATCAACTCCGACGTCGCGGAACATCTCGCTTACGCCTTCGCCCATACATACGCTGACAAATCCGTACTTCTTCTCAATAGCTACCTTTTTCTTGTCGGTCTTGTTGCTCTCGGATGCAGCCGCCTCGCTCGTAAGCGCGGTATGCTGATTTCTCATATTCTCGATCTTTACCGTTGCAAGACTTCCAAATTCGATAGCCTTTGTGAGAACTGCGCCCGGATCGTTCGTATGTATGTGGAGCTTGATGATGCTCTCGTCATCTACGAACACGGCGCTGTCTCCGATGCTCTTTATAAACTCGTAAAGCTCGCCCGAGGTGTCCTCGCCGAGATACTTTTCGTTTTTGTCAACTATACATTCGGTACAATAGCCGAAGGTGATGTCCTCGGTATTGAAGTCCGCAAAATCCGCGCCTGCGACCTCTGCGGGTGCGCTGCTCTCGTCCACGGGAGCATTCTTGGCTACGTAAGGATCTCCCTCAAGTGCCATTCTCATTCCCTTAAGCACGCAGACAAAGCCTGCACCGCCTGCGTCGACGACTCCCGTCTGCTTAAGCACGGGAAGCATATCGGGGGTCTGCGCCAGAGCGACCTCGGCGCTGTCGATGAGAACCTTGAAAAGCTCGTTTACACTGATGCTCTTATTCGCAGTGTATGCCTTTTCAGCTCCCTCGCCCGCTACTCTCATAACCGTGAGGATCGTGCCCTCGGTGGGCTTCATTACTGCGCGGTATGCTTCGGTAGTACCTCTCTTGAACGCCTCAACGAGCTCCTTGGGCTCTGCTTCGGATACGCCCTTGAGTGCTTTTCCTATTCCTCTGAAGAACAGAGAGAGGATCGCGCCGCTGTTTCCTCTTGCCGAACGAAGCATAAGTCCTGCAACCTTATCGGCACACTCGCCTACGGGGAGCTCTGCGGACGCCTGTCCTACCGTGCTCATCGTAAGGCTCATATTTATACCCGTATCTCCGTCGGGAACTGGAAACACGTTCAGATTGTTTATCTCTTCTTTTCTATCGCTCAGCATTGCCGCGCCCGAAAGCACCATACTGCGATATAATTGTCCTGTTATACCCATTTTATATCTCCACAAATAATAATCGGTGAATTTTGCCATCGGCAAAATTCGTGTGTGAAGCAGTTGAATTGCCTATAAGTGCAAAGTGCCTTTCACGCTGAACTCCACTACGCCGCTTGTGCGGTATCTCAAATATTTTTTGACTTCGGTAGTATACCGTATTATCTTTCTCTTCCGATGAAGAACAGCGCAAGAGTGCCGGGACCCGAATGAGCTCCGATAACGGGACCTACGTAGTCGATAAGTATATCGGTGATGCCGAATTCAGCGGTGACCATATCGGCAAGCTTCTTTGCATCGTCATAGCAGTCGCCGTGGCAGATATATACGGTCTGCCTTTCGGGATCAATCACGGTCTGCTTCATTCTTTCAACGAGAGCCTTGATAGATGCGTCTCTGCCCCTCGCCTTTGCCATATTGATAAGCTTTCCGTCGTTATCAACGTGCATTACGGGCTTGATCTGAAGGACAGTTCCCATAACTGCGGTCGCAGCGGATACGCGTCCGCCGCGCTTGAGGAAGAAAAGATCCTCGACCGTGAACCAATGTGCAAGGTTGAGCTTAAGTCCCTCGACGTACGCCGCAAGCTCCTCGAGAGTTGCTCCCGTGTTTTTCTTATCTACCGCATATTTTACAAGCAGACCCTGACCGAGTGCCGCGCAGAGCGAGTCGACCGTGAGGATCTTACATTCGGGGTGCTTTTCCATTACCTCCTCGGCTGCGTTCTTTCCTGCAACGTAGGTCGCGGAAAGTCCCGTGGAAAATCCTATATAAAGGATATCCTTGCCCTCGGATACTATTTTCTCAAATGCATTTACGAAGCCCTCCATATTTGCCGCAGCAGTCTTTACGGGGCGCTTGTCTCGAAGGTATCCGTAAAATTTTGCGGGCTCGATCTCGTGGTTAAGGAAGGTTCCAATACCCTCGATGTTTACCTCAAGCGAGAGTATTTCTATTCCCCATTCCTTTACCAAGGAAGTGGGAAGATCGCAGGACGAGTCTGTAAAAATTACGTAATCTCTCATAAAATCTCCATTTCTTTTTGCGACGCATTACGTCGTTTGCCTCGCATATCTCATACATTATTTATACTATAATGTCAGCACATACAAATTAATTATACTATAATTTGTTTAACTTGTCAATGCTTTCCTGCCAAAATTTCCATCTCCCGACAGGACAAATTCAACAAAGATTATTTCCGACAATCAGTTAATTTACACATATTTTATTGACAATGAACAAACAAGGGGCTTTTTTTGTTGACAAATACTCGGCATTATGATAAAATGATAGTATCAGAAAAATATCTTCGGACGGATAGATCATGACGTTAATAATTGCTGAAAAGCCGAGCCTTGCGCGAAATATCGTTGCGGGTATCGTCGAAAACGGCGGCGCGGCTTTATCAAAGAAAAACGGATATTTTGAGGGTGGCGACTACGTAGTTACGTGGGCGTTCGGTCACCTTTTTTCTTTGTGCGATATTGAGGATTACACGGGCGGAGATGCAAGCGCGAGATGGACGCTTGACAATCTTCCCTGCTTCCCCTCGGAATTCAAATACAAGCTTCGCGCAGGGGCAGACAAAAAGGTCGATGCCGGGGTTGAGCGACAGTTTGAAACGATAAAATATCTTTGTCTGAGACCCGACGTTACCTGTATAGTAAACGCGGGAGACTCGGACCGCGAGGGTGAGATAATCATTCGTCTTTGTGTGATGAATACCGGCGCTCTTGCCGATCCGAGCAAGAAATTTATGCGGCTCTGGCTGCCCGATCAGACTCCCGAGACGGTCGGAAAAGCGCTTATCGAGATGAAGGGCGAGGATGAGTATCAGAATCTCGCCGACGAGGGCTTTGCGAGGACGTATATAGATTGGCTTTACGGTGTTAATCTTACCCGATTTGCAACGCTTAAATGCGGCACGCTTTTGCGCGTTGGCAGAGTTATCGTGCCGATAGTTCGCGCGATATACGACAGAGATATGGCGATACGCAACTTCGTTCCCGATATCTATCTCGCCGCAGTTTCCAAGGAGATTACGAAGGGCGAGGAGATCGAGCTCGTCAGCAAAGAGAAATTCGACAAGGACAAGCGTGCCCAGGCTGAAGCGCTCTGTGCCAAATACAACGCGAGCAAGGCTATCGTAATATCCAAAAAGACGAAAAAGGAGACAGTCAACCCAGGAAAGCTCTTTTCACTATCAAAGCTTCAAAATCTTCTTGGCAAAAAGTACAAAATGTCGATGGCGGAGAGCCTTGCGATAGTTCAGAAGCTTTACGAGGAGGGATATCTCACCTATCCCCGCACAAACTCGGAATATCTTGCTACAAATGAAAAGGACAAGATCAAAAAGATCATTTCAAACATCAAGCACTTGGGCTATCCCGTCGTTTTCAAGGACAAAAAGACGATCTTCGACGACTCGAAGATCGAAAGCCACTCGGCGCTGACTCCGACCTACAAGATACCCAAAAAAGAGCATCTTTCCGAAAAGGAGATGCAGGTATATCAGACGGTTTTCCGCCGATTCGTTTCGGTATTCTGCGAAGAAGAATGTCTTGCTCAAAAGACCGAGATCGTCATTGACGTTGGCGGATACGAGCAATTTACTCTCAAGGGAATGATGATAATCCAACGCGGATTTTTGCGATTCGACGACAGCGAGAGAAAGGATAAGATCCTGCCGCCGCTTGAAAAGGGTGACGAGGTGAATATCAACTTCCATCCCGTCGAAAAGCAGACCTCCCCTCCCCGTCACTACACCATAGAAACGCTCAACAACTATCTGAAAAATCCCTTCCGTGAAGACAAGGCGGCGCTTGCCGAAAAGGAAAAAGCCGCCGCGGAATCGGGCGAGGAGCTTTCCTCCGAGGTCGAAAACGACGAGGAGGATTACAGAGCGATATTCGAGGGTCTTGAGCTTGGCACCGAGGCGACGCGCACGGGTATTATCGACAACGCGCGCAAGTCGGGATACATTGAGCTCAAAAAGGACGTTTACACGATCCTGCCCGGCGGCGAATATCTCATCGAGCAGCTCTCGCAGATGAACATTTCGATGGACAAATACAAGACCAGCGTGCTTGGTCAGGCACTCAAAAAGGTCTATCGCGGTACGATGACCGTCGACGAGAGCGTCAAGCAGGCGTGCGACGAGATCTCCGCGGTCTTTGACCGCCGCGAAGCCCCGATCGAGCTTGACACCGACACGGGATTCTACGGAGATCTCGTAGGTAGATGCCCCGTGTGTCAAAGGGACGTTGTCCGCGGAAGATACGGTTACGGCTGTATGGGATACAAGGAAGGATGCAAATTCCGATTTGGCAGCTTTATTTGCAAGCGCCCGATCTCGATCAGCAACGCGCGCAAGCTGCTTGCCGAGGGAAAAACCTCGGAAATACAAGGTTTTACCTCCAAAAACGGTAAGCTATTCAATGCAAGGCTCAAGCTTGACGGGGACAAGGTCGTGTTTGATTTTAAATAATCATATAGATTTGCTCTTGACATCTTGTTATTTTAGGATTATAATGTTTTTGTAGATATTTAAAAGCAAAAATGTAAGCGGAGGGATATATTTATGAAACTTAAGCTTAAAGTGTTGGCACTTATATTGGCTGCTCTTTCTGTTTTTTCTGTATTTGCCGCGTGTGATGCTTCAGGCACGTCTGAAAATACTACGACTTCTGCTGGCAACGGCTACGAAACCACTGAACCGACTGAGGGTCAGACCGCTGAACAGACCGCTGAGCAGACCACGGGACAGGCTTCGGAGCAGACCACGGGACAGACTTCGGAGCAGACCACGGAGGTAACTCCTGACGTCCCCGATATTGAGAAGAAAAATTACGACGATATATTTTATTTGTATCTTGAGGGCTCTTGCAACCCTATCGATAATTATTGGGTAGAAGAAAGTGGCAACGACGTATTATCCGCAGCTTTATTTGCCCGCCAGGAAGATATCCTAAATCATCTTGGAGTCGAGCTGTACGCTTGGCACAACACCGAGGAGGATTACTCCAGCGCCTTCAAGACAGCGGTTAAGACCAAATCAGGCGCAATAGATCTTATGATGACTCACGTCAGCATTAACGTCGCAGGACTTGTCTCCGACGGTTATCTGACCAAATTTAACGATATCCCCGAGATAGATCTTGACGCTGATTACTGGAATCAGGATTTTATGGAGTCGCTTGCAATCGACGACATGTATTTCCTAGGCTTTAACGACTTCAATATTCTCTATACATACGTTATCGCTTTTAACAAAACTCTGCTCGAAAAGTACGACGACGTACTTGACAAGAGCATTTATCAGATGGTCGACGACCACGAGTGGACGATCGATAAGATGATCGATCTCGCCAAGGTTGCATACATAGACAACGGTAGCGTTGAGAAAAATCAGTACGGCTTTACGGGGCTTCAGTGGGTTCCGTGGTGCGGCTTCCTTGAGGGATGCGGCATCAATCTCGTCGAGATGAACGATCAAGGAAACTACGAGGTTTCATTCTACAACGCACAAACCAAGGATAAGACCATCGCGCTTGTCGGTAAGCTCAAGGATCTTGCTGCATCTGATTACGCTTGCGTGGATTATTGGTCCTTTGAGATAACTGTTCCCTTCACAACTAATCGAGCACTCATGACTCTATCCTCTACCAATCAGCTTACCGAATATCTTCATTACGATATTGATTTCGGTATAGTTCCCTATCCTTTGTTCGATAGCAATCAGACAGAATACCATTCGCTGCAGTGGGGTGGTTATCTCGCTATTCCCGCTTACTTTGAGGATGAAGAAATGGTCGGAGAGACCATTGAAATGCTCGCGTATTACAGCGACGGCGTAAAGGTCGCATTCTACCAGAAGCTGCTCGGCAAGCAGGTTGCCGACAATCCCGATGACAGACACATGCTTGAGATAGTTTGGGACAGCGTTTGCACAGACTTCGGTCAGACCTTTGAAAACGCTTCCAACGATATGCTTTATATGCTGCCGTACGTCACCTCAGCGACAAGCGGCTACGAGCTTACATCTTATTACGATAGCAATGCCCAGAGCGCGAACAAGTCTCTTGAAAACTTCGTAAAAAGGGTCGTAAAGAAAAATAAATAACGATCATAAAAAAGCATCTCCCGTCCAATGTCGGACGGGAGATGCTTTTTTGCGTTATATTTTCACTGTGCACTCTATTTTACAAGTGGATGCTTTTTTATGCTTTTCGTCCCAGATGATCTCGCCGATGCTATCTGCTCTGACAAAGCCGCTGACGGGATTCTTTACGCTGACGATATCGCCATTTACTGTCGCTTTGACCTCGCTGTTTTCAAACGAGAGGTCGCAATCCTCGGTCAAGCAGTCGTCAAGGATAAGATTTTTGCAATAGCAGAGGGGCTGGGTGCCCTTGATATGACAACGGACGAGGTGCAGATTCTCGGAATACCAGCCGAGATATTCTCCCTCGATGACGCTGTCGTAAACAATAACGTCCTTGGCGTGCCAGAAGGCGTCCTTGGTCTTGAGATGGGAATTTCTGATCTCGACGTTTTCGACGTATTGGAAGGAATACTTGCCCGAGAGGGTAAACTCGGAAAGCTGCATATTCTTGCACTCAAAAAATGGATATTGGGAGTTAACGGTGGTGTTTTTGACGGTAATATCCGAGCATCTCCAGCCGAACTCCGCGCTATCGACGTCGCACTCGGAAAGCGTGACGTTTTTGCACTCGCGGAGAGCTTTTATGCCGTGGAGCGTGCTTTTTTCGATATTTACGTGATCGTCGTACCAAAGTGCAGCTCGGCAGGTCTCGGTCATGGTGATGTTGGATATTTCTGCGCCGTTTACGTGCCAAAAGGGGTAACGCAATTCAAACAGACAGCTCTCAACCTTGATGCGTCTGCACTCCTTTAGCGCACTTTCGCCGTCGGCCTCGCCTGCGAAGGTGCAATTTATGATCTCTGCATCTTCGATGCCGTACAGGGCACGTTCTTCGTCATAATTTTGGTTTATGTATTTCATTCTGATCTCCATCCGCCGCTTGCGGCGGCACAAACAGTAATCGTTGAATTTTGCCTCGTCGGCAAAATTCGCGCGTGAAGCAGTTTAATTACCTATAAAAGTGACCTCGCCTTCACGCTGATCTCCATCCGCCGCTTGCGGCGATAATTCGGTAAAAACAACTTATGGGCGAACAAGGTTCGCCCGTTTAAGCTTTTAAAAATCGCGTCTTCCCTCGAGGGCGCGGAACAGGGTTATTTCGTCCGCGTATTCAAGGTCACTTCCCATAGGCACGCCGTATGCGAGCCGTGTGACCTTTATTCCTATCGGCTTGAGTAGACGGGCAAGGTACATTGCCGTGACCTCTCCCTCGACCGTCGGGTTAGTCGCAACTATGACCTCCTCGATCTCTCCCTCGTTAAGTCTCGCGAGCAGCTCGCGGATCTTGAGCTTTTCGGGAGTGACGCCGTTGGTGGGCGAGATAACTCCGTGGAGAACGTGATAAAGTCCCTTATATTCCCTTACCTTTTCCATAGATATGACGACCTTGGGGTCGGAGACCACGCAGACCGTTTTTCTGTCTCTTTGCAGGTCGGCACAGATCGGGCAGACCTCCTTGTCGGTTATATTCTGACAGATCGGGCAAAGGTGTATCTTCGCTTTCGCGTCAAGAATAGCCGCGGCGAATTCGCTTGCCTCCTCGTCGGTCATATCAAGCACCGAAAACGCCATTTTCATAGCGTTCTTTCTGCCCACGCCGTCAAGTCTGCCGAACTGCTCCGCAAGCTTCTGGAGCGACTCGATATATTCTGCCATATCAGAACATTCCGGGCAT
>SVRA01000002.1 GCA_015065075.1 Oscillospiraceae bacterium | reverse complement strand
GGAAAGTATTGTTCATAGAAGGCGTATAAAGACATAATATCTCCGTCCTTTCGTGGTTTTATTTATATCATTATACCATATTTTTGTGAACTTTTCAACCGATTTGGCTTTTCTTTGCTTCCTCCGATGCAAATTTTGAGGGGCGACCGTTCGTGGTCGCCCCTCTGTGCGTTATGCGTTTTTTGCTTGTTTTTTCATCTCTGCGATTTCCGCTTTCATGGTTTTGATCAGCTCTGCGAGCTTTTCTTCGCATTCCTCTCGTGTCTTGGCGTATACGTTTTTGGATATGCGTTTACCGTTGACTCTCGGCGTGAACCGCCCTTCGTAGAGGTGGTCGTTTATCATCGTCACGCATCCCGTGCCACTCTTGCGTATCTTGCCCTTGTAGATCTCAAAATTCGAATTTATGTGATAGACCCGAATATGCCACCGAGCGGTTGCGCGAGTGTATAGGTTCTGAGTCCGCAATGGCTTGCCATTGCAGATCAAAATTCTCCAAACAAAAAATCCTCCGAACTGCAATTGCTGTTTCGGAGGTCTTTTTCATTGAATTGATTGATGATCATCTGTCGCAGGATTATCGATCAGCTCGCCGTTCTCGGTAAAGCGAGAACCGTGGCAGGGGCAATCCCAGGTATGCTCGGCTTTGTTATATTTGAGGGCGCAACCGAGGTGTGGACATCGTGGTGCGGTGGGGGTCAAAAGCCCAACCGTTGACTCAAAAGCGTTGAGGGCAAGCCGTGGACGCAGAACGCTGCGTGATGGATCGAAAACAGCGGCATATGGACTACGCTTTCCTTGGACAAGGTCACAGAGAATGTCGGCGGCGACCATAGCGTTTGTCATGCCCCATTTGTTAAATCCCGTTGCGACAAACACGTCGGGCGTGGATTTTGAATATTGACCGATATAAGGGATATCATCGAGCGTCATACAGTCCTGCGTTGCCCATTTGCCGACAATCTCTGCATTTTTGTAGTACTTTTTGGCAAAGTTCTCAAGCTCCTGCCAACAACCGCCTTGCTTACCCGTGCGGTGTCCGCCACCGCCGAGGAGCAGAAGATCTCCGTAGCTTCGGAAGGAAAGCCCCGTGTTCGATTCGTCCACATACATTCCGTCCACGTTATGTGCCCCTTTCAGCACAATAACGTAAGAACGGTGCTGATAAAGCTTCAATGGATACAATCCGTGCTTGTTTAGCATTGGAAAATGGGTTGCAATGATCAGCTTTTTGTAAGTGATCTCACCATGGTTGGTTTTTGCCTTGTGCGGCATCAGCTCTACTACTTTGGTATGCTCGTAGATCGGCAGATCTTTTGCAGTCGAATATAGGAATTTCAGAGGATGAAACTGTGCTTGATCCTTCACACGCACAGCACCCGCAACGGAAAACGGAAGCTCGCGGGCGTCCGAAAGCTCGGCTTTCACGCCGAGACGGGTTAATGCCGCAACTTCTTTTTCGATCTTTTTTTGGTCGATCAAAGAATATACGTAATTATCCTGCCTTTCGTAGTCGCAGTCGATATTTTCGCAAAGTCGGGAGTATTTCTTTATAGCTCTGTTCTGTGCCTCTGCGTAAAGCCGCGCTTTTGCCTCTCCAAAGCGTTTTATCATTTTGTCATAGATCAATCCGTGCTGCAGGGTGATCTTTGCTGTGGTGTTTTTTGTAATGCCGCCGCAGAGCTCGGTCGCTTCCACCAACAGACAATCTATACCCGCATTTTTCAGCTTGTAAGCGCACAAGATTCCCGCGATACCGCCGCCGACGATCAAAACGTTTGTGCTTTTATTGCCTTTCAGTGTATCAAAATGCACCCGCGGTGCATTATTTTCCCAAATCGACTCCATTAATCTATCCTCCAAGCTTATTAGTAATTAGTATCTGCATCTCAAAGAAAAATATTCAATGGAATCCAACGCACCCAAAAAGCACGAGTCCACCTCACTTAGATGAGGTGGACTCAAAATTTATTATTCTATATCGAATGAAAATTGGCTTTGGACGCTTCCGTATCTGTTATTCATTATTGAATAGTATCGAACGGTGACGGTTTTGCCGTCCTCAGAGAAATAAAGCATTGCAACCATATTGGTGCAATACGGCAGACTTGAATCCATATGCTGAGGATTAACAAGAAGCTGCGTTACTACGTTGCCGTTATCTCCCTCTGTTCTAGTACATACGATATGGTCGCTGGGATCGTGACCCGAAATAACGAGAACAATGTTCTCATATTTCTTGACAAGCTTTTCCCACATATCAACACCGTCGTTTACACCGCCCTGTGATCTTGATGCGGGATATGCATCATCCTTATCAAAGAGGGTTCCATCTCTGAAAAGATACGTATGAGTTGTGATTATTACTCTGTGATCCTTGTGTGCCTCAATGATCTCGCCTGCCCACTCGAGCGCTTCGTCGGAAGGCCCGTAGTCAAGGCAAACAAGAAGATACTTCGTGTCGGCAACGGTAAAGGCCTTATAAGTATTGGCAATATCCCATTCGTTCAAGCATCCGTCTATCTGTCCTCGATACGTTTCATCGTCAAATGCCTTATAGAACAAGGCGTTTTGACGAAGCTCGTCGGGCCACACGGTTTGATTGTTTTCGTCCTTAGTTTTGATCTGGGGCTCGACCTTATCGTGATTTCCGCGCGCAAGAGAGAACGGAACAATACCGTCAAGTCTATAGAACTGAGATCTCACGTAGTCCCATTCTGCAGTGTAGCTCTTTTGAGTAAGATCTCCAAGAGTCATCACATACTCGATCTTGTGCTCCTCTTTGTTTTCAAGAAGCCAATCGATAAGTGCCTTTACATGTTCGGGCTTATTATCGAGCGGATCGGTATCCTCGTCAACGTACTCATCGTCGTAAGGATCCTTACCGTTTTTATTGCCGTCGGCATCTTTGCCCTTGTCGCTAAAATAGTGGTCGTTAAAATAATCCTCGGAAAGCTCCTGAATATCTCCCACGATAGCGAAGGAGTAAGCAAAATCACCAACGTCCTCTACCTCTGACACATCTTGCCAAAGAACCTCGGTTTTAAGATCGTTTTTGTTGGCAGAAAGATCTTTAATAGAATTTTTGTCATTCTTTCTGAAGTTATACGCCACGAGAAGATCCTCGTCGCCTGCAAGCTCAGTGCCTGCCTCAGCGGCTATCTCTTCCGTGCTTCTCACGTCTGCCCACACGTTAAGTTCCTTGAGAACGCCTTTAAAACACTGACCGTTGCTTCCCATCCAGCTTCCGCCTACGACGAATTTTCGAGTCGTTTCAAAATCAGTTATGGGAGAAACCCCTTCTTTGATCTGGGCTTTGGTCATTATACTTTCTTGAGTAAGCGTCTGCTTAAGCTCTCCGTTAACGTAACAACGGACCTCTGCCTTTTCTCTGTCGTGGACAATGGTCAATCTTGTTTCTTTATAAGATCTTACGTCTACTTTGTCGAAAAGAAAGACCAATTTGGTGCACTTCATTTTGTCGCCGTGCACGCTGGTTTCGTCAGGAACGCTTTCGTTTATCCAAAAGGTCACCTGAGGATTTCCCCCTGCTGCTACCTCAACGGAAAGCTGAGAATGCCAGTAATCGTGGTTACTCAAAAGCATACCGTAGCTTTCATCCTCTTTAGCGGCATTCTCGTTAAGCTCAAATACCGCCTCAACTGTTTGGGGCAGCGTTCCAAACTCCTTGGACACTGCAAGTCTTTCATCGGTAGAAAAGGTCTTTCCCTCTTCAACTATACATCCCGCCGTGGATGCGATTCCGAGAGCTTTATAGAAAGTGTCTCCCGTTTCGTCGGTTTCGGTAATGGTAAGCATAGAGTTTGTCTGGTAATAGAGCGCACCGGAATGGAAATTGCATGAAGAAAGGAGTGAAACGTACTTTCTTTCGCCGTCCTTGACGTAAGAGAACATCAAGTCCTTCGAGTGCATTCCCGTGCTCTTATTCTTAAGCTTCAAAAATCCTATATCGGTCCCAACCTTCAGCTCACTGAGCTCGTCATACTCATATTCCTTCGCCATAATGCTGAGGCGATTGTCGGGATGGGGATAATCAATAAACGCTCTGTTGACCATTTCGTCCATGATCTGCGATACGTTGAAGCTTCGGGTATAGGAAGCACAGTTCCAAGTGAACACTCTATATTCGTCGGGGTAATTTATCGCAGAGTCATAAAGATTTTGAACCTGCTCACAATAGGGATTGGTTACCGTATTCCATGCATCGTAATCGCCACCCAGACAAGAGAAATAAAGCTTAAAGACCTTATCGCCCTCACTTCCAAGCCAGGTTATCTGCTCTTCGTCGGGGATCTCGTTTTCTCTTCCTGCACCTATAAGCTCCGCCTGCTCGGTATTTCTCTTTTGAAGGAGATATCTGAGCTCATAAAGCTTCTCCTGCTCATAATACTCCGCCATAAGATCTATATAGTTGACGGTAGCATTATATATCTCCTTATGTCCGGTTATGGTAACGCCCGACTGAGAGCCGTTATTACCGTTACATCCCTTATAGTCGATAGCATCCATATTGGCACTGGAGAAAAATACTGCGTTTTCATGAGCTACGCCGTCTCTGTCAAGATAATTAGAGGTGGTAAGAGACTTCAGATGCATCATATCGGTACCGCCCTTATCCTCAAGTGTCCATTCAACCTCTCGGAAGGTCATAAAATCGGATACCTTTTTGCCATCGGCGTACTTGTCGTAGCAATCCTGAGAAAGAGCGTTGTTCAGATACTGTGCATAAGACGCTTCCGCGACCTTTTTAAGCTCTCCCTTGCTATTATACTGCTTTACGGCATAGGAATTGAGCTGACCTATGACAGTAACGTCAATTCCCATTTTTGCCGCTTCAACAAGCATATAAATGATACGAACAAATCCGTTTTGGTCGTAATCGTTACCGTTGCCGTAAAGAGAGCGCATATATCCGTAATATCGGCTCTGAGGGAGCACACATACGGCCGCAGTGGGAGAGATGCGGTACGAGGTGAAGCAAATGCGCATCTCCGCCTCGGGATTTGCTATCTTATAGAGAATACTCTGATACAAAAGGATTCCAAGGCCTGCGTTAGGGTCGTTAAGGGCTTCGTCCTTAACTCTGTAATACGCATCCGCCATAACGGTCTTGCCGTCTATCTCAAAAACCGCAGTTCCCTGGCTTAAGAGATTGGAGGTATTCTGAGTTCGGGGAAACTCGTCGTACGTTATGTTGATATGCTCCCCCTTTTCAGGATCGACTTCCAAGAAAGTATCTTCAAAGAAGGAGGTGCCGGTAGGCGTTACACTGGGAGTCATGGACTCGGAATAAGGTATCTCTTCCAAGGGCTTGATCGGGTCTACGTCATCCTTCACAAAGAATATCGCAGCACCGATGCCAACTGCTCCCAAAAGCGTTGCGATCGCCAATATGATACATACAATTCTTTTGGTTGATTTCATATTAATTCTCCTTCCTTGTCATTATTCTGCGGATACGCCGCTCCCGTAATCGACGGGAGTGGTGTATCCTGTAACTGTTCCGTTGCTTGCATTGTTTATAAGCTTATCCCAACCTGCTGCGGCAATATTGGTAGTATCGGTAATACCCGCCGCAATAAAGTCATCTCCGCTTATTTTATCCATATACACGTCAACAACCGCTGACTTATTTGCAATATGAATTATATCAATTGCAGATTTAACAACGTTTCCGGACACTTGTGCATCCTTAAGAATAAGTGAGGGGGCATTAGACGAGGTAACGTAGAATACCGAACCTCTTTGGCTTGCAGTGTTGTTTGTTGCAACCAGTCCGCTTACCGTAACCTTAGTGTTGTTATAAATGTAAACAGTACCGTTTCCGCCGTTGTTATTAGTCAGCGTTATGTTTTCAAGTACGTGCTCGGTTTTTGTGGTGCCCGTATTGCGGAGGCATATCGCTCCACCACTATACGAGGAGTTGCCGTTAAATGTAGTTCCACTGATGTAACAAGTGGGGCTTGCCTTACTTTCATTTTCAAAGGCTGCGATCGCTCCGCCACTCTTTGAGCTTCCGGTCTTGTTTTCCTTCATAGTACCGCCTACAACAACAAGCTCGGCATCTCCGATAATGTATATCGCTCCGCCACTGCCCACAGTCTCATTTTTAGTGAAATTTGCATAATAAGTTGTCAGATCACCTGTTGAGTATACCGCACCGCCGTTAAGCGCCGAGATGTTATTCTCAAACTTGGAACCCTGAAGCACGGCACCGGTTGCGGTATAGATCGCTCCGCCGCCAAGCTCGGTTCCGGTAGAACTGTTGTTGCTGAACGTAGAACCGTTCTCTGCACCTGTTACGCTCTCGCCGGTAAGGATCGCCTCGCCGTCGGTATACGTTCCCTTTGCTACGTATACTGCGCCGCCGTTTGTTGCGGTGTTGCCGCTGAAGGAACAATCCTTTGTCGAGGTTGCCCCGCCGGCAACGTAGATCGCTCCGCCCAGAACGGCACCGTTCTGGTTAAACGTAGCGTTGCTGATCGTATTAGTAGTACTTGTGTAGATCGCGCCGCCGTTGGTTGTTGCGGTATTATTATTGAAAGTGGTGCCGTAAAGATGACATTCGCCGAGAATATAGATCGCGCCGCCTGCGGTCTGAGAGGTGTTTCCTGTAAATGCAGATCCGTAGTTACCATCCGCGCTTCCGTCGGTATAGGTAGCAGAGTTTGTTCCGTAGATCGCACCACCGTATTTGCCACTATTACCTGTAAATGTACAGGACAAAGTAGTAACAAGCTCGGAATTGTGCATATAGATAGCACCGCCTCTATAGGTTTGATCGATATTATTATTGAAGATACATTCTTCAAATACAGATGCCTTAGCAGCAGTTAACACAACTGCGCCACCCGCCTTGTAAGCGTCGTTATATTCAAAGGTTACTTTCTTTGCATTCAACGAACCACTTGTTACCAAAAGCGCTCCTGCACGGTTGCCCGTAGACTTATTACGGATAAACTTGGTATTCTCAATGGTGACGTTAGTTCCTGCACGAATCGCACCTCCCTCACCGCTTGCTGTATTCTCCACAAAGAGAGAGCCGTTGTCAGTGTAGGGCTTATTTGCGTATATCGCTCCGCCATTACCCTGGGTCGAGTTCTTATATATAACCGATCCCTCGGTGTTCAATACACCGTTTGCATAAATTGCTCCGCCGTTACCGGTGGCATTATGATTCATGATTGTCGCGCCGATAGCAGTTGCCGTTCCCGCAGATGCGCCCTCAGTCTCTGCCGACGCAATATAGATCGCCGCGCCGTTTGCCGCAAGGTTGCCATCAAATTTAGGTCCTGTGTAATCATTTGCAACGCCGTTCGTAAAGGTAAGCTTCTCTGTTGCAGTGTAGTTGAATACGCCGTTCTCTGCAACATAGACAGCTCCGCCCTTGCCGTAAACCACGGTGGTTTCGGTCGTCTCGTTCGCAGTCACTGTAGTTTCACTTGTAATAGCCGCGTTTTCTGTGAAGGTGCTGTCTGTCGAATTGACAGTTCCTCCCACAGTATAGATCGCTCCGCCGAGAGCTGCGATGTTGCCGTTGTAGCTTGCGTTTCTGTCATTATAAGCAGCACCGCTCGCAACGTATATTGCTCCGCCGTTGCCAAGATAGGTCTTAACGGATGTAGCCGCGCCGCTTTCAGAATCGGTAGTTTCCGCTACGTCTACCTTGGCCGAGTTTTCGGTAAAGGTAGATCCGTACGCGTTTGCAGTACCGCCCGATACGTAGATAGCGCCTCCGTTTTCTGCAATATTACCTATAAATTCAGAACCGTTGGCAGTGTCGATTACGGTTTCGCCGTCAAGAACAAGCTCGCCGTCGGTATACGATCCCTTTGCGACGCATACTGCTCCGCCTGTTGTTGCGGTGTTGCCGCTGAAGGTACAATTCTTCGTAGAGGTCGCTCCGCCTGCAACATAGAGTGCTCCGCCCGCAGCTGCAACGTTACCTGTAAAGGTCACATCGGTTACAGTCACGGTATTATAGGAATAGATCGCGCCGCCGTAAGAGGAAGCAACGTTGTCCTTGAATTCACCGCCCGAAACGCTGAGCACCGTGTTGGAATAGAGCCAGATAGCTCCGCCGTTCTGAGCACTGTTTCCTATGAAATCGGACTCGGTCACGTTAAGAATCGAGGTGTTTGCAACGTCGATCGCGCCGCCGTACTGTGTTGCCGCGTTATCGGTAAAGGTACAGCCGTTTACTGCTACCGTGACCTTCTCTGCTACGTAGATAGCACCGCCTCTTCTCTTTTCGTCGGTTCCTCCCGCGGTAGCTCTGTTCGAGGTGAAGGTAGAATTGTTAAAGACTGCCTTATTCTCTCCTGTCTGCGCATCATCGGCAACGATATATACCGCTCCGCCTCTGTAATATGCTTCATTTCCGTTAAAGAGGCAATCGTTAGTTTCAAGCTTACCGTTAACGTAGATTGCGCCGCCGCTTGTCGAGGAATTGCCTTCGAATTTTGTTCCGTAAAGGATCACCGAGCCGGCAGTATATACTGCTCCGCCGTTTGTCGCGCTATTAGCGGTAAAGGTCGAGCCCTTCGTCTTATCATCTACGGATCCGTCAACGTATGCAGCCGTACTCGTGTTGTAGATAGCACCGCCGTCTACACCCTCGTTATCAGTAAACGTGCAAGACAGCGTGGTTATGAGTTCCGTCTTATGCGCATATATTGCACCTGCTCTGCCACCCGAAACGTTTCCTTCAAAGGTACAGTTATCAAAAATGCAGATCTCTGCGCCCGTAACAACGACCGCACCGCCGTTTGTGCTTGCAATGTTGTTCTTAAAGACTACTCCGTATGCATTTGCTCTACCGACCGTGATCAAAAGTGCTCCTGCTCGGTTGCCTGTAGACTTATTGCTTATAAATTGCGTGTATTTAAGGGTAATATCTCCGTCGATCTGTACGGCACCCGCCTGACCGCTTGCAGCATTTCCTACGAAGACAGATCCTACATCATTATAAGTTCCGCTTCCACATACCGCGCTTCCGCTATTTGCGGTAGTATTGCCCGCGAAGTTTATTCCATAGGCGTTAAGCGTTCCGCCGTCAAGATATATTGCGGCACCGCCTGCACCCGTGCCATTTGTGATAAGGCCGCCGTAAAGCTTGTATTCGGTTACTGTTTCCTCTCCCGAATATACACCCTCGGTCCACAGCCCCGTGGTAGAATCGATATATCCCACACGTTCCTCACTCGTACAGTCGGTAAGAGTAAGAGTCACTCCTGCCGCGACCTCAAGCATTCTGAACGCTTCATCGCCTGCACGAGAAATCTTTTTACCGTTAAGGCAGAGATTTACGTTTGCGGTTATCTTAACCGTTGCATCGACAATGATGTCTTCGGTAAGATAGTAGTTTCCTCCTTTGGCTGCGGCGTAGATAAGCTCACCAAGATCGGATACTGCATTCCATACGAGCTCTTCGTGGGTCGTATCCGTGCAATCGCATATGCTTCCGCAGATAGAATGATTCTGGGAAGGGATCTCCGCCTTGACGGTAACGGGCAGGGTCTCAACCGTCTTGTCGCCAAGCGCAATAACACATACGTAGCTTTGACCTGCCATTCCGCCTGTAAGGGTAGCCGTGGTCTGACCCTCTACGATCTCGCCCTTCGCACCGTCTACCCACGTGTACCAGGTGTACGAGGTGGGCTGTCCCGACGTGATTACGGTATATCCGTTCATGCGCACGGGCTGTTCAAAGATCACGAATCCGTAAACAAGCTTTCCTTCGCTATTAACGAATACGGGATATCCGTCGTTGTTGAAGAATATGTCAGCATACTGTGTAACGTCAGTAACGTTTGATCCGTCTGCTGTTACGAACTCTCCAATGTTACCAACCGCGCTAAATCCGATCCTTGATGTCTGATCAAGTACGTCTGCAACCGTTATAAGCTTGCCTTCCGAAAGGGATACGTCATAAGAGGTATTATCTTTAATTATAACATTTCCGCTTACCGAGACAGAGCCGCCCGAGATCACGATACCGCTACTGTTTTCGGTAATATTTGCTCCGTTAATAACAAGTGCAAGGCGCTTGCCATCAAAGATAGCTCCACCATTATCCGCAGTATTGCGGTTGATGCTTACTCCATTGAGCGTTACCGTTCCGTATTCGCCCGCGATTGCTCCGCCGTTTGCGCTCGTTCCCGATTCTGCCGAAGCCGCCGTGTTATTTTCAAAGACGGTTCCGTTAAGCGTTGCGGTTTTGTCAACAAAGATAGCACCGCCAACGAGAGATTTATTGCCAATAAACGTAGAATTACTATCTGCAACAGAGATTTCACCGTCAACAAATCCGCCTGAGGTGGTAAGATATACCGCTCCGCCACGGTTGACTGCTTCGTTTCCTTCGAACTTACAAGCCGTAGTCTTTACGTCGGTGGTACCGGTAATATAGATCGCACCGCCTCTGTAGCCCGAAACGTTGTTCTCAAAAGTACAATTATCGAAGCTTGCACTTTGAGCACTTGTCATAACTATTGCTCCGCCGTTATTTGCGGCATAGTTGTTTTCAAAGATAACTCCCTCGGCATTGATATATCCCGAAGTAAGATATATCGCTCCGCCTCGCTTGCTCTCCGCTTCGGTCTTGTTTCCAATAAACTTGGAGCTCGTCAGTTCAAGCGAGCCCTTAGAATGAATAGCTCCGCCCTCGCCATCGGTAGCAACGTTTCCGACAAACTGCGAGCCGTTATCAACGTATACACAGCTGCTGCTTGCTACGCTTATAGCGCCGCCGTTGGACGCGCTGTTGTCATTAAAGCTTACGCTGTCGGTATTTAAAGCAACACCTGCGCTTGCATATATTGCTCCGCCGTATTTTGTTCCCGTGTTTCCAGTAAATTCGCTTTCCTCAAGAGTTGCCTTAGCCGCCTCTCTGTCAGGTGTTTTCTCGGGATCCTCTACAGCTGCAAGATAGATCGCTCCGCCGTATTCCGCGGTATTGCCGTTATATACGGATCCGGTCTTTACAATGTCACTCGTATCAATGCCGTCAAGGAAGCTTGCTCCTTCTCCGACGTATACGGCTCCGCCAAGCGTTGCTGTATTAGAATCAAACGCGCACTCGGAGATAGCAGTCTCTCCTCCTGCAACACAGATAGCTCCGCCGTTTTCCGCGGCGTTCTTATTAAACTTCGCATTTGAAACGGTTACCGTGCTATAAGAATACAATGCTCCGCCATTAGTGTTTACAGCGTTTTCGTTAAACTCACCACCCGAAAGCTCAAGTGTAGTACCAGAATACAGCCAGATAGCGCCGCCGTTATAATTAGCAGTGTTCTTATAGAACTCGGAATCGTTTACGTAGAGTACGGAACCTCTTGCTACGTTAACGGCTCCTCCATACTGGGTCGCTGCGTTTTCATGGAACAGAGAATTATTTACGGTTACCGTGACGTACTCTGCAATAGAGATCGCTCCGCCGCGGCGTTTTGCGTCTTCTCCGCCCTCGGTTGCAGTATTGGACTTGAATACCGAGTAATTGAAGACCGCCTTATTTTCTCCTGTCTGCTCATCTGCATTAACGATATAGACTGCACCGCCTCTGTAGCTTGCGGAGTTAGCAGTAAAGGCAGATCCGCTCTCGGAAACACCCTCGGTTCCATCGAAATAAACTCCGTTTGAAACATAGACTGCACCGCCGCTCGTCGCCTTATTGGAGTCAAAGGCACAACCAACAGTTGTGGTCGTTCCGCTTGCTACCGTTATAGCACCACCGACATTTGCGGTGTTTTCGGTGAACATAGTGCCCGAAGCATTGATAGTATTATAGGAATACAGAGCTCCGCCCTCTTTTTGAGCTGCATTATTTGAAAGCTCACTATCCGAGATATTAAGAGTTGTTCCTGCATAAAGCCAGATAGCTCCGCCGTTTTTAGCACTGCTTCCCTTGATCTTAGAGCTGCTGATATTAAGCTCCGCTCCTCTTGCAGCACTGATGGCTCCGCCATACTGAGTTGCGTGATTATCCTCAAATTCGGATCCCGACACGTTAACTATGCAATACTCTCCGATATAAATAGCTCCGCCGCGTCTTTCTTCGTTTGTTCCGCCCTCGGTCGCATTGTTGGAAACGAATTTGGAGTTTTCTACCGTTGCCTTGAGCTCATTCTTATAGTCTGCATCATAAGCAACGTAAACAGCTCCTCCTTTGGCGTTTGCTGTATTATTTGTAAAGGTACAGTTTGCAAGGTAGGCGGTTCTTTCTATATAGACCGCTCCACCGTTTGCGGCGTCATTGTTCGAGAAATTACAGTCGGTTGCAGTCAATTCACCCGTAACATATATTGCGCCGCCGTTGGATGCGCTGAGGTTCTTAAATTCTGCTTTTTCAACACTGACAGAGGAGCTTGCTCCGCAATAGATCGCTCCACCGCCTTTTGCATTATTGATGCTATCCGCATCTGCGGCAACACCCTCAAAAACATTGGAAATATCTCCGCCGTCACGGATGTTCAGCGTTCCTCTTGTGTATACAAATCCACCAGAAGAATTGCTTTGATTGCCCGAGGCGTATATTCCCGTGATATCAAATTCGGTATTAGTATACAGCCACAGAGCTCCGCCGTTATTGAGCGCACTGTTTCCAACGAAGCTTACGTTATTTATCGTGGCCTTTGAGCCCGTATGCGCGTCTATAGCTCCGCCGTAATAATCCGCATGATTGCCCTTAAACTCAATATTATTTGCCGTAAGCGTTACGTCTATCATATAGATAGCACCGCCTCTGGCATCTTTGTCAAACTCCTTTGCGTTTGCGGTGTTGTCCTCAAACGTCAAAGTATCAAACAACATAGAAGCATCTTTATTTGCAAAGATAGCTCCGCCGTTTTTAGCACTGTTGGAAGAAAATCTCACATTTTGGAAATCGAGAACTGTGTTGTAAGAAGCGTAAACAGCTCCACCGCTTCCGTCCTCGTAATCTATGTACGGTTCTCCGGTTTCCTCATTGTTTACCTGTATCTCGGTAGCAACAGCCGCATTATTTTCAAAAACTGCACCGTTGATACTAAATATCGAATTGTTTCCGCCGCAGAGAGCACCGCCGTTTGCTGCCGTATTGGCAAGCTCTGTGCTTTCGGCGTCGTCTGCTCCGAGTGCACCGAATACGTTTTCAGTATTCTCATCGGAGATCAAATTCAAGGTTGCCCTGCTGTTATATACAACGCCGCCACTGCCGTTTGCGGTATTTCCAACGGCATAAACGCCCTTGATATCAAGAACGTTGTTCGAATAGTGAGCAATAGCTCCGCCGTTAAGTCCCGCAGAGTTTTTGACAAGCTCTATATCTGTAAGCTGTACTTTGTTGTCAGACAGATAGAGCGCTCCGCCGTTCTTGTTAGCACTGTTTCCGATAAATTTAGTATTGCTGACAGTTAACGCTGTTCCATTATAAGCGTAGATAGCACCGCCGACACCGGACTTGCCGTTTTCGTCGCCGTCTGCGTCTACGGAAGCATTGTTTTCAAACAAACAATCCTTGATGTTTATAGTACTGGATACAGTAGCGCCGATAGCGCCGCCGCCGAGGTTCTCGGACTTGTTTCCTACAAACTCACAGCCCTCGATATCAAAATTACTGTGCTGAGAAGAATAAACTGCTCCGCCGTTTCCTCCGTTGACAGAGGTCTTGACTTCTCCGGTTTCGCTATCAGTCTTGGTGGACAGATAATGAAGCGCACTGTTATTGATAAATTTACAATTTACAAGCTTGCCGTAAGCTCCAACGTCTGTACCCGAAGAAGACGTAAGAGTAATTGCGCCACCCTTATTTGCCGAGTTTCCTTCAAATACGGTATCGTGAAGCTCAACGATACGAACGATAAGCTCGGAGCTTGAATAGGACTGATATATCGCTCCGCCGCTATATTTAGCTTTGTTTCCAACAAAGCTATTTCCGTATGAGGTTATAGGACCGGACGTCGAGATCGCGCCGCCGTTGTTTCCGAGAGCAGAGTTGCTCTCAAAAAGAACGCCGCCAAAAAGTATCAGGGGACTATCCGCATAGGAGAGAATTGCTCCACCCTGAGTTCCTGCGCTGTTGTTCTTGATAACCACAGTTCCAATTTCAGCACCCTTTACGCCAATGAACATATCACTTGCGTCAGAGCCCGAGCTACAGATAGCTCCACCCTTGTTCTTTGCGTAGTTACCTTCAAGAACGCCGCCCGTGATCTCCAATATTGCATCGGAATATATAGCGCCGCCGCGGTTTGCTGAGCAATTCGTTATTGCTCCGCCGTACATACGGAAGGTTCCGTTATTATAAACTGCTCCGCCATACCCTGAAAGGTTAGACGACGTACCGTCTTCAAGCACTACACTATCTATGCGCGCGGAGTTATTATCCATAATTCCGCCGTACATATAGAAGGACGAGCCCGAGCTGATCATTACCGCCGAGCCA
Organism: Oscillospiraceae bacterium; assembly: GCA_015065075.1. Classification (GTDB taxonomy): domain Bacteria; phylum Bacillota; class Clostridia; order Oscillospirales; family CAG-272; genus SVTX01. The sequence continues at coordinate 49,334 of SVRA01000002.1, read as the reverse complement.
CCTGCATAGGTTGCCGAGCCGACCAAGTACTTGTTAAGAATTAGCGTTCTCTCGTTACCAAGCTTTTGGTGGTTAGAGATAGACACTCCGTTATACATATTGACTCGTGCTCCGTTGAGCAAGATGAGTGCAGTTCCAACGACCTCCGTTCCATCCTTCATTCCATCGCGGTTTCCGTCAATGGTGAGCATTACCGTATCTCCGGTATAGTCCTCACTACCGAGAATAAGCATAGGAACAAGGTTCATAAGAATAGAGTTCTCGCCCTCGGCGTTCTGACCGATAACGAACAGGTCTCCGAGATATTCCTTGTCTCTTATAAGCTTTACGGGCTTATCCGAGTATATTTTCGTGGTAGAAGGCACGTAAATAGGTCTATCTATAACGATATCGTTCGCTATGTAGATCAGATCAACGCCCGCAGCCGCGCGCTCGACGAGCTCCTCGATCGTTTCGGTAGCGTCAAGCTCCCAAATCGCAGTAACAGTGACGTCGGAGCTTATCGTTCCCGACGCCGCGAAATCTTTACCGTTGGAGTCCTTCCAGCCGATAAAATTGTATCCGACACGGACGGGAGTAGTCAGAGAATATACTCCATTCTCTCCTACTCTGACAGTGGAAGTGCCGCCAAAGCCGTCATTAACAGTTATGTACCATTTAGCAGGAAGCATTTCTATCGCGCGCTCCTCAAAATGATCGCAATTCTTGCACTCCCTGCGCTCAAGACCCTCCTTGTTTAGCTCGGGGGCAATAATCTGCTCCCACTCTCCCATATCGTGCTCAAGACGCGGGATAGCTTCGGTCTTTTCACGCTGACATACCGAGCAAACGTATACCTTCTTTCCCTCGTTTGCACACGTGGGCTCAAGTGTAACCGTTCCCTCGTCATAAATATGCTCGTGATCCGAGGTGGTCTCCTCGGTAGTATCTTCGCCACCGGGTGTGGTATCATCACCACCGGGTGTGGTATCATCACCACCGGGTGTGGTATCATCACCACCGGGTGTGGTATCATCACCGCCGGGTGTGGTATCGTCACCGCCGGGTGTGGTATCGTCTTCGCCGGGTATGATATCTCCCCCAACCTGTGTGGTAGCCGAGGTCTCTTCATCCTTGTTCGGCTTGTTTTTGCACGAAGCAAAGCAGATCGCCAACACCAAGGCAAGCACCACGCATATAACGACAGCTACGAGTCTCCTTGATATATTTTTCATCATTTGTACCTCCTATACGAGTTACTTTTGGTTGTACGTCACACCTAAAACGCTGTATCATTTTCACTTTTCGACTTAATAACAAAGCAAAAGACTATATGACCGAGAAAATGCACTCATTTTATAATGTGTATAGTCATGTTTATTATATCATATAAATTCGATTTTGTCAATAGGGAGTGTCGATCAAGGGAAGTGTTTCCTAATCTAGTATACAGAAGCTAATTTCGTTATTTAAAATATGAAAAAGCATTGAATTGCGTTGGCACAGACAAATCAACGTAAATATAGCCAAGAGCTGGTTCTTGATCCTTAAACGACTCAGATAGCAATTGCAAACACCGCAAACCTTGCTAAGTTGAATTTACCAACACGTTAAAATTAAAATTTGATAGATTTGTCTTCTCAATTTTAGAAATTCAAATCAAACGATCTAAAATAAACAAAAAGCGACTTTGAGAATGATGCTCAAGGCCGTTTTTATTTAACGATCAACAAAAACCGACCCGAATTGTTAGCACAAAGGCAAGAACTAAAGCTTTTGCAGCTGTCTGTGACTTCGTTTCAAGCAAAAAATGTCCCCTCCCGAAATTTCGGGAGGGGACGTTTTTAAATTATAACTTTTCTTTGATCAAAAGTCAGAATCAATCAAACAAGTTAACGCGCTCGTTATTCCAACGAGTTACAACGGTGCTAACTGCCTCTACGCTGGTAGCATTGTCGATCTCGTTGCAAGTAAGCTTGTAGAGATTTTCAAAGTTAGCGAGCGTATCAGCGTCTTTTCCTGCTGCCTCGTATTCTGCTACCTTATCGTTATAGGATCCCTCAACGGTTGCCTTTGCTTCATTCTTAGCAACAGCAAGCATGTAAGCATCCTCTGCGTTCTTGTATGCGCCTTCAGTCTTCCAAGCAGTGATGAGAGAATCTACAGCTGCCATATTTTCGCCTGCATTAATAAGTCCACAAAGAGTGGTGTAAGAAGCAGTGAACTCAGTTGTAGAAAGCTCAACAGACTCGAGATCTGCCTTCATTGCCTCATAGAGATCCTCAACTTCTTCGAGCTTTTCGAGCTTATAAACGGCAAGCTCGTAAGCTGCAAGGGTTGCAGGAACATCATACTCAAAAGGTTCTTCTCCATCGGGAGTATAGACGCCAGTAAGGCAAGTGGTGTCGCCACAGTTTGCGGCTACAAGCATATCGCGGAGCCAGATAGCACCTGCATACGCATCCTCGTCGGGATTGGTTCCGTCAAGATCCTTAACAGCGTAAACAGTGTCTCTCAGCAAGCTTTCCAGCCAGTTAAGCATATAATGCTCAGCTCTTTCAAGGTTTACATAAGCTTCTGCATCTATTACGAAGAGCTCAGAATCAAGGTTGATCTTATCCTGATCGCTGGTTCCATTGAGCCATGCATCGTAAGCTTCTCTTGCGTTTTCAATTGCTTCCTTGTCGGAGAGCTTGATCTCGTTGCCGGTGAAGTTGTATCCAAGGAAGTTGCAAGCTTCGCATCCTGCCTCTGCACACTCTGCGCAAGCGGGATCAATGAATCCATCTACGGAGTTACCACCAACAGCACCTGCGGTGGGAAGAGCTGCGAGAAGTGCATTTACAGCATTGGTCTGCTCATTCTTAGCATCTACGAGAGCTTGGCAAGCTGCCTTTACTTCAAGAAGATCGTCGCGGGTTGCCTTGGTAACATAGTTTTCAGTTCCGGTTACCTTAACCTCAGTTGCGAAGTTGTCAACCAAGCCGTACTCTTCAACATCATACCAAGCAAGCATAGCTTCGATAGCAGCCATGTCGTAAATGGTTACGTTGTCAACAGTAATGTTCTCATATACTTCGTCATAAGCTGCCTGAGCTTCTTCAACGAGAGTATTGTATTCGGTTGTCATATTGAGCAACTGTACAAGATAGTATGCACCGTTGTGATCATTATACTCATAGTCAAGGGATGTTCCGTCTGCCTCACACTTATCGGTGTATGCATTGTAAAGCTCCAAGGAGTTATCAAGCGCGGGCTTAGAAAGAAGGGTAACTTCAAAGTTGAGGGACTCTGCGAATTCTGCCAACAATCCTGCTGCATCAACGCCAAGATGCCAATAAGCATTATAAAGCGTATCGAACTCAGCATGATGAACCAGCCCGTAGTTTACGGTGTCATTAGCGAAATCAGCGAAATATGTTTCATCCCAAGCAGCGATTCTGTCCTTAAGAGCATTGAGAGCCGTAGTATTGGGGTTGTTGATCTCATCGTCCTCATCGTCGGCAAATGCAGCATATTCTACTATAAGTGCATTGATCTCATTTGCCTCTTCCTCAGCAGTCTCAAGAGCTGCCTTACGATCCTTGTATGCGTCAAGAGCATCTACATAGCCCTGATATGTGGTTCCAACCTGAGCGGTGATCTCACTACCGTCACCTTCAAGGGGAAGATGTCCTGCGGTATACTCTGTCATATACTCATTGTACAGAGCGGCGAGATTCTCATCTGCAGTTGCGATAAGAGCATCCACGCCTTCATCAAGAAGGGACTTGCCGTTCTGTGCCTCGTAGTGTGCCTTAAGAGTTCCAAGAGTAGCGGTATCAACGTTATTAAGCTTCTCTGCGATCTGCTCTATGATAAGCTTAACGTCTGCAGCTGCAGTCTTGAAGTTTTCAACAATTGTACCGAGATTTTCTACGCTATAAGCTCTATTGAGGCAAAGTATTGCATAATCATACTCGAGTTCGATATCGTCCCATGCCTCTTCGGTATAGTAGTTCTTGGTAGCTTCATATTTGCTGTACTCTTCATTAAGAGTCTTCAAATAATCGTGAATCTTTGCCGATGCCTTATCCCAATCAGTAATGCTGATATAGCCCTTAAGAGCATCCTCAAGGCCTTCGACATCAACGATGTCGAGTTCCTTCAAAGTAGCAACGGTTTCGAGAAGCTCCTCGATATCGCCGAGAGCGGTTACCTTTGCGAGAGCATCATCTGCGGTTGCCTTTACAGCTGCGAGAGCTTCTTTAACTGCCTCGGTGTCTTCTCCAGCCGCCTTGATTGCTGCATCAAACTTCTCAACAGCATCCTTGATGTCCTTCGAGTTGGTGTCGATTGCTTCCTGAAGAGCCTTGGTTGCTTCCTCGAGCTCTGCCTTGGTAGCGAGAAGCGCAATGGTTTCCTGGATCTCTGTGATTGCTGTGCCCAGATCTGCGATTGCTGCTTCGAGATCTGCTACGCCTGCACCAACAGAGGACTCAGCTGCTTCAAGAGCTGCCTCGATTTCTGCTACGGCAGCGTTCAGCGCTTCGATCGCGGTTGCATTTGCACCCGCCTTATCAAGAGCGTTCTTTGCGGTGGTTTCTACTGCGGCAAGAGCAGCCTGAACTGCCTCTACGTCGCCCTTTGCTGCAGCTTTTTCAAGCTCAGCGGTGAAATCTGCAACAGCCTTATTGAGATCGCTTGCACTTGCCTTGGTCTCAATTGCCGCCTTAAGCGCATCGGTTGCAGTCTCCAATGTAGCTATCTTTTCTGCATGCTCTTCGGTTGCATCGTCACAAGCTACGAACGAAACAACAGAAAAAATCATAAGGCATGCCAAAACTATAGCCAAAATTCTCTTTTTCATGTTTTTTCTCCTCTTTCCATGAATATTTTTTTGCTTACGTCAACGCCGAAAGCCAAACCATTATAAAGAAAATCTCGAATTTCACGGATTATTTTTCCGCAAAAAACGAAGCTTTCTTTCAAAAAAGCCGACAGTTATGGCGTTGTTGGTGAACAATTCACATTGATATTATACAACATAGAGTATGATTTGTCAATGCCTTTTTCGTTTTTTTTGAAAAAATTTTTCCCTTATGGATTTAACTGCCAAAAATTCAGCAAAACGCCGCACAGTTTCATCTTTTTACAACATATACGCCTGCTTCAAAACAGTCTGTCGGTTTTGTTATATCCGTATCCTTACAGCCGCAGAAATATGCCCTTGCAATAAAACATTTCGGCAAAAAAGTATTGACAACGCTCCCACCTAGTGATATAATGATAACAAGTTTATCAAACTAAAGTAAACCGATGACGAAGAGCAAGTAGGTCGTGCCTCTTTTTGCACAGAGAATCGCGGATGATGAGATCGCGGTGAAAAAAGCAGGATCGAATGGGCTTCCGAGGGCGAGTTGAAACGCACGCTTTCTTTAGCGTACAGAGTATGCAAGACGGAGACGGCGCTCCGTAAACAAATGCCGGCGCGCAGCGACATCACGCTCTCGCGTCAAAAAGTGGATGGTTTTCATCAAGCAGGGTGGCACCGCAGGAAGATTTTCAGATCCTGTCCCGGCATTTAAGCAGGGATGGGGATTTTTTGTTTCCCGTCCTACCCCGCAAAATCAGAAAAGAGGTAAATTATGAAAGACAAGCAGATTCCCTATAAAATCTATATTGAAGAGAACGAGATGCCGCACTCCTGGTATAATCTCCGCGCGGACATGAAAAACAAGCCCGCCCCCCTGCTCGATCCCGTGACCCACAAGGTCATGACCGCCGAGGACCTTTCGGGTGTTTTCTGCGACGAGCTTATTCGCCAGGAGCTTGATGACGCCACGGCTTACTACGACATTCCCGAGGAGATCCGCAGCTTTTACAAGATGTACCGCCCCTCTCCTCTGGTTAGAGCGTACTGTCTTGAGGAGCGCCTGGGCACTCCCGCGAAGATATACTACAAATTCGAAGGAAACAACACAAGCGGAAGCCACAAGCTCAATTCCGCCATCGCTCAAGCATACTACGCAAAGCAACAGGGGCTCAAGGGGGTTACCACCGAAACCGGCGCGGGTCAGTGGGGCACGGCGCTTTCTATGGCGTGCTCTTATTTCGGTCTTGACTGCAAGGTCTACATGGTCAAATGCTCCTACGAGCTTAAGCCCCACCGTCGCGAAGTAATGCGCACGTACGGAGCAAGCGTGACCCCTTCACCCTCCACAGAGACCGAGGCGGGTCGCAGGATCCTTGCCGAGCATCCCGGAACGGGCGGAAGTCTTGGCTGCGCCATCAGCGAGGCGGTCGAGAAGGCAACGAGTACCGAGGGCTATCGCTACGTTCTCGGAAGTGTTCTCAATCAGGTAATGCTCCATCAGTCCATTATCGGTCTTGAAACTAAGATCGCGCTTGACAAATACGACATAAAGCCCGACGTTATCATCGGTTGTGCAGGCGGAGGAAGCAACCTTGGCGGTCTTATCGCTCCTTTTATGGGCGAAAAAATAAAGGGAGAGGCAGACTACCGCATCATCGCGGTCGAGCCCGAAAGCTGCCCCAGCTTCACTCGCGGAAAGTATGCTTACGACTATTGCGACACGGGCATGATCTGCCCTCTTTCCAAAATGTATACGCTCGGCTCCAATTTTATGCCTGCGGCAACTCATGCAGGGGGCTTGCGCTATCACGGAATGAGCAGCACGCTCTCTCAGCTTTACGACGACGGACTCATGGAAGCAGTCACGGTTAAGCAGACCGATGTTTTTGCGGCGGCAGAGGAGTTCGCCCGTGTCGAAGGCATCCTTCCCGCTCCCGAATCGAGCCACGCGATCAAGGTGGCGCTTGACATTGCAAAGGAATGCCGTGAAACAGGAGAAGAAAAGACGATCGTTTTCGGTCTTACGGGCACAGGATATTTTGATATGATGTCCTACGAAAAGTTCCACAACGGAGTTATGCAGGATTATCGTCCCTCTGACGAGGAGATCGCCACGGCGCTTGAAAGATTACCCCATATCGAATAATCCCAAACAAAAACAGAGCAAAGCTTTTCGCTTTGCTCTGTTTTTGAATTATACTAATTCGATCGAATAGATCTTAGCCTTGCCCTTTTTCAAGAACTCAAACATCATACGGAAGAAGGGCTTATCGAGTCCGCTGATATCGATCTCATGGATCTTGCGAATTCCGTCGCCCGAAATTTTGAAAGGAATCGATGCAAACGAGCAGGGAGTTCCCTGATGATCGGGTCTTGTAGTCTCCGCGTAGCAACGGAATCCTGCCTTTCCTTCGATCTCTCCGCCCTCAATGCAAGCATCGATGAGTATCTTTTTACACTCTCCCGCTTTTACGAAGAAGAACGGGGAGCAAAGCATACCTTCGGGATTAAAATCAAAGTCAAGGCAGTCTTGATTGCCATAGCCCTTGTCGGTAATGCCCCTATAATAGAAATTCTGACGGTCCGTGTCAAAGCGGAATTTTCTGTGATCGACCTTCTTATCGAGCTCAAGTGCGGTCTCGCGAATCGAAGCAACATCACCGACGATCAAGGAATAATAGAAGGTGTAAACTATATTATGGTCAAGAATAACGCTGGTGGTCGGACTTACGGTTCCCGTCTGTCCGTCCTTTGCTCCGCCAATGCCCATTCTTTCAACTCCGCCCGCAAATCCGCCAACGGCTCCGCAGGTGTGGGGATTGTAAACGCCGACACCGTAATCGTTGTCATCAAGGAGCGCTACCCATCCCTCAGGGTAGAGCATAAATTCCGAAGGCCAATGTCTGTCCCCGGTGTTTTTGCTGACAATCTCGGTCAGCTTGCCGTTCGTGCCGGGCTGCTCGCCTACGTAGGAAACGATCCTATAAAACTCACCGTTGGTGTAGACCGCGGGAAGCTCCTGACCGCAAGCGGGGTACTGTGTTTTGTCGGAGCGGTTGTTATTAAGTCTGGCAGTTACGTTGACCGTCTTATGATCAAGCGTATACCAAAGCTCGAACGTACACTCACCGGGCACGTTATTGAGCGCCCACTGCATAGGAATACACTTTACGTAGAGTGCGTTTCCTTCGATTTTATATTCAAGAACCTTTGAGCGATTGAAGAAGCAGTCGCCTGTCTGTATGGGATTCCAACCCGTATGAGTCCAATGTTTGCCCATTTCTGTTCCTTCCGGGTGGAAGGGCACGGGGCCCGAATAGAAGGAAAGCTGCACCTGTCTTCCCCAGTCCCAGCTATTGATGATATTTCTGTTTCCATGCTCGGCAAGATACGTGATCGCGCCGCCAAGCGCAACGTTTGCGCCGAGCTTGATATATTCATTTTCAATATAAACTACGTTTTCGTCAAGGATCTTGTAATCTTCCTCGAGTGCTAGGTAATGAGGGGCTTGGTTTGACATATTAGAAATCTCCTTTCGGTCCTTCGTTGTACCGTGTGATCGTTGTATTTTAGTTAATAAACTTATAAAGAATTATGATTACGTTTCAGACAATTCAATAGAATAAACCTTTGCATGGCCGCTGCTCGAAAACTCAAGGCTAAAATCAAAAAACGGCTTATCAAGAGCGCTTATGTCTATTTCGTAGATCCTTCTACCGCAATTCTTATCAAGCTTAAAGGGCAATTTTCGCTCTGCTCGGAAGGCTCTCTTATCGCTCTGGTTCGTAGGATCAACATAACAGCTGAATCCAATTGTGCCTTCAACAACCTTTCCGTCAATCTCTGCATCCAACAAGATCCTCTTGCATTTGCCTGCAGAAACGAACACGTGCGGTGAGCAAAGCGCTGTTTCCGGCTCGAAATCAAAATCCAAGCAATTTTGGTTACCGTATCCCTTATCCTTTGTTCCCTTATAATAGAAGTTCTGACGGTCCTCGGTAAAGCTGAACTTTCTATGCTCCGCTTTAGAATCCAATGCAAGCGCGGTTTTTCTGATCTCATCAACCTCGCCTACGATAAGAGAATAATTGAACGTATATACGATATTATAATCAAGGATAACGCGTGTCGTCATAGATATAACGCTCGTCTGACCGTCCTTTGCTCCGCCCCAGCCCATATCGGACACGCTGCCTGCAAATCCGGTAATCGCGCCGCAGGTATGGGGATTATATACGCCAAGGCCGTAATCGTTGTCGTCAAGTAATGCCACCCAGCTTTCAGGGTAGAGCACAAACTCCGAAGGCCAACGTCTTTCGGTCGTCCTGCTGACGACCTCGGTCAGCTCGCCATCGGTTCCGGGGCGATCTCCAATGTAGGATACGATCTTATAAAACTCTCCGTTGGTATAGACCGCGGGGAGCTCCTGACCGCAGGCGGGATACTGTGTTTTATCGGAACGGTTGTTGTTAAGTCTTGCGGTAACGTTCACAGTCTTACCGTCAAGGGTGTACCAAAGCTCAAAGGTACACTCGCCGGGCACGTTGTTTAGTGCCCACTGCATAGGAATACACTTTACGTAGAGCGTATTCCCTTCGATTTTATATTCGAGAACCTTGGACCGATTGAAGAAGCAGTCGCCTGTCTGTATAGGATTCCAGCTTGTGTGGGTCCAGTTAACACCCATTTCAGTTCCTTCCGGATGGAAGGGTCGGGGCCCCGAATAGAAGGAAAGCTGAACCTGTCTTCCCCAGTCCCAACTGTTAATGATATTTTTGTTTCCATGCTCGGCAAGATACGTGATCGCACCGCCAAGCGCAACGTTTGCGCCAAGCTTGATATATTCATTTTCGATATAGACTACGTTTTCGTCGAGGATCTTATAATCTTCCTCGAGTGCGAGGTAATGAGGATTCTGATCTGCCATGTTAGATCTCCTTTCTTGTATCCCGTCAGGACTACAAGCTGATTGTAACACGAACGGGGGTAAAAGTCAATAAAAAACGACAATTTTAAGCAAAAATTTCGCGTCAAGAATGTAACTCAAAAAGCCTTCAAGCACAATGCTTGAAGGCTTTTTATTTATGCCAGCTCGACCGAATAGAGCTTCAAATGCCCCTCGTTTGCAAATCTAAGCGAAAAGCCGACGAAACAGTCGCCAATCTCGCTGATATCAAGGTCAAAAAGCTTTCTTTCGCCGTTCCCAACCATGCTGAACGGCAGCTTTATGTGCTCAAGCAAAAAGCAGTTCTTTTCGTCCAATCCCTTATATATATTGAAGATAATTTCTCCGGAAATCTCGCCGTCAAAGCAGGCGTCAAGCCGGATCTTCTTACATTCGCCCTTACCGACAAAAACCGCGGGGCTCTTGAGCTCGGATGCCTTTTTGAAATCAAATTCAAGACAGCCGTTCGTTCTCCACCCCTTGTCGGTGATATTATGATAGTAGAACTGATTTCTGTCGTGCTCAAAGCTGTATTTCTTGCGGTCAACAAGCTTGTCCTTTTGCTTTGCAACCTCGCGGATAAAGCTGACGTCACCAACGATCAAGGAATAATCGTAAGAATATACGATATCATGGTCAAGAATAGCGGCAGCAAGCGGCGCAATATAGCCCGTCTGCGAATCCTTGGGGCCTCCCCAGCCCTTTTCGCCGAAAAATCCAATCTTTGAAAGGTTGGTTACTCCGATATAAACTCCAAGACCGTAATTGTTGTCATCCACAAGCGCCGACCAATTCTCCGTCGCGATGAAATTTAGCCAAGGCCAACCAAGACCGTTATCTTTGGTGACAAGCTCTGTCAATTCTCCGTCAGTAAAGGGCTCCGTGCCGACGTATGAAACTCCCTTATACCATTCGCCGTTGGTGTAAACCGCGGGCATTTCCTGATGGCGCGCGGGATACTGTGTGGTATCGGGGCGCGCATTGTTAATGCGCGAGGTTACGTTTACACAATAGCCGTCAAGTCGGTACCAAACTTCAAACGTACACTCACCGGGATGGTTGTTCAACGGCCAATGCATAGGAATACATTTTACGTAAATTTCATTGTTTTCACAACGAAAATCAAGCACTTTCGAGCGATTTCTGTAGTAATCTCCCGACTGTATCGGATTCCAACCGATAAACTTCCAGTTGTCCGCCATCTGAACCCCCTCGGGTTGATAAGGGACGGGGGGCGCGTAAAATGACATTTGCACCTGTCTGCCCCAATCGGAGCTGTTGATCAGATTCTTTTTGCCCTTTTCGGCAAGGTATGTTAACGCACCGCCGAGAGCGATGTTTGCACCAAGCTTTAAGTACTCGTTTTCAATATAGATGATATTTTCATCTTCAAGATATTTATCGTAGGTTTGCTCCGTCATTATTCATCCTCCGTTTTTACACCGCACGGTGAAATTAATCTCACTTGAATTATACCACGCAGATACCCTTTTGTCAATTGATTATACAAACAAAAATCCGCAACGGCTATTGACCGTTACGGATTTTATTTTTACAGATTTGCACTAATAATGATTGCAACTATCGCCAAAGCGATATATACCAATCCTACTATAATGACAAAATAAGGAACGGGACGTCTTTTTTTGTCCTTCTCCACTTTATATTCATAGAAGGTTCGGCTTTCCAATTTGATAACCGGCACGAGCGAATGCGCCGCCCAACGAACACCGTAGCTTATCATATCGAAAAGTCCCTCTTTGGCTACCCACAGAAGAACACCAATTGAAGCAAGCAAAGCTCCCGGAAGAAATAGCGCGTCACTGACAATGGCCATAACGTCCTTCGCAGACGCTTCGGAAACCTGAAACAATCCGTTGAAAGCCATCATAAAAACGGCTATGACTGCTCCTATTGCTCCGCATATTCCATACTGCAACAGCTTTTTCTTCACTTTTTATCCCTCTGAGCTTTCTCTTCTGTACTTCTCTTCTTCAGAGTCAGAGCAAAGCACGAAATGTCCGGGAAGGACCTCTCTGAAGCTAGGCTGCTCTACCGAATAATCGTGGTCGCGCAAGGGCTCGTATGTGATACGTCTTCTGGTCTTTTCGTAATTCGGGTCGGGCAACGGTATTGCCGACAGCAAAGAACGAGTGTAGGGATGCATAGGATGGCGGAAAAGCTCATCCGCATCTGCAAGCTCGACCATTTTTCCAAAATACATAACTCCGATTCGGTCAGAGAAGTATTTTACTACTGACAAATCGTGTGCGATAAAGAGAATGGTAAGTCCAAGCTCTTCACGAAGATCGTTAAGAAGGTTGATTACCTGCGCCTGAACCGACACGTCAAGTGCGGAAACAGGTTCGTCCGCAATAATCATCTCGGGACGCATAACAACGGATCTTGCAATGCCGATACGCTGCTTCTGTCCGCCGGAGAACTCGTGGGGATATCTTCCCGCGTGCTCTCTTACAAGTCCGACCTTGTCCAGAACATCATATACTTGCTCATCGATATATTCTTTATCCTTTATTCCCTTAACGACCATTCCCTCGGAAATTATTTCGCGGACCGTCATACGGGGATTAAGAGATGCAACAGGGTCCTGGAAGATCATCTGTATCTGGGTAACGAGATCTCTATCGACCTTTTTGTTTTCTCTCTTCGCCTTTGCCATTTCCATCTTGAGCTCGGCAATTTCTTTCTTGAGCTCGTCGCTGATATTCTGTATAGCTATACTGTTTTCTGCCTGGTTCTGAGGATTAGCTGCGCTGTCTGCCTCAAGCTCAGCGATCTTTTCGTCCGCCGTCTTTTTAGCATTGCTCATAGCTTCCTTATAACCAAGAGTTCCCGCGCCGATGCGCTGACCCTTAAAATATACGTTTCCGCCCGTGGGGTTGTAGAGTCTTATGATCGTTCGTCCCGTGGTGGTCTTTCCGCATCCGGATTCTCCAACAAGTCCGAAGACCTCACCCTTCTTAACCTCAAAGGAAACCTTATCAACCGCCTTCAGAGGACCGAAGTGTTGAGAAAGCTCTTCAACCTTAAGAAGAACCTCACCAGCCTGAATCTCGGGATATTTATTCTCAGACATCTTCGTTACCTCCTTTGGAATTCATTCTTGCTATTCGCTCTCTTATGATCTTAGGCATCTCAACCTTGGGAGCATCGGGATGGAGCAACCACGTCGATGCGGAGTGAGTGTCGGAGATTTTGAAAACGGGAGGTTGCATCTCAAAATCGATCTTGAGTGCATACTTATTTCTTTCCGCGAAGGCATCGCCAACGGGAGGATAGATCATATTCGGGGGGGTTCCCGGAATCGCCTCAAGCTTTTCGTTCGTATCAAGGTCGGGCATAGACGAAAGCAGCGCCCAAGTATAAGGATGCGCGGGAGAATAGAATACGTCCTCGGACGTACCGTACTCTACGATCTTACCTGCGTACATAACGCCTATCTTATCCGCCATATTAGCTACGACACCAAGGTCGTGGGTAATAAATATGATAGAAAGCTGTCTTTCCTTCTTGATCTTATTGATGAGCTCCAATATCTGCGACTGGATCGTAACGTCAAGCGCAGTAGTGGGCTCGTCGCATATAAGAATGTCGGGATTTGCAACAAGAGCGATTGCAATAACGATTCTCTGTCTCATACCGCCCGAAAATTCGAAGGGGTACTGATTGTAACGGGTTCTCGGCTCAGGTATACCAACCTCTTCCATAAGCTTGATCGCCTTTTCCTTCGCCATTCTCTTCGTTATGGTATATACCACCTCGGATGCGCGCGCCTTAAGATAATCTATAAGTCCCACCGCGATCTTGTCAAAATCGCGCTTGTCGAAGTTTTCGATATCGGCATTGTACTTATTTTCAAGTCTGGTTATTACAGAAACGCATGCTTCACGAAGATCTTCGAGGTCGTTTACGTTCTTTGGAACTACCTTCCAATCGATCTTTTTGCCCCTTGCTATAAGCTTCTCACGTCTTGCATTCTGACGCGCATAACGCTTTTCTTCCTTAGGATTAAGCTTTTCGTAGATGAAATACTTATTAGCCGCGGAGCTCAAGCTCGAGGTAAAGGTATATGCAATATTATCCTTATTATACTCAAGTCTGTCTATCGAAGCGGCAACGGTCTTACAAAGATTTTCAACGACCTCTCCGGTTGCCTTTTTCTCAAGATTCTCGGTGGTAAGGAAATATTCCTTCGCCTTCGCAAGATCCTCAAGAACTTTTTTCTTGATCTGAAGAGATTTTTCGGCAGAGCATCTGATCGCCTCGGTCTCTTTTTCGATAAATCTGATCATAAAGTCTTCATCAAGATACTTTACGGTCATTTCGTTGAGCGCGTTGATATCACTCTTATCGATAGTAACTCCGGGATTCTTGTATACGTAGTATCCTATACGGAAGAAGTTAGGAGCAGGGCGCTCAAGGATCTCTACCAGATAAGTGCCCGAAAGTGTAGCGAGAACCTCACGGAGCTCGTCCGAAAGAATATATGTCGCGAGTTTTCCCTGTTCATCGGGCTGAACTCTGTATTCTTTTCTGCATTTTTCAAGAATAGCAACGCACTCTGCGAGCTTTTCGTCGTGATCTACGGTAAGGAATTCATTCTTAATTTTCTTGAGTGTCTGAATATATTCACCAAGATCGCGCTTTACGTCAAGCTTCTGCTTCTTTTCCGACATGTAGAGGAAATGCTCAAGCTGGGCTTTGAGCTCCTCCGCGTATGCACGAGCAGCGTTATATTTGTTTTCAAGACGTATTGCCAGAATATTGAAATCGTCAAACGTCTTGATCATCTCGGAGATATAAGCTACAGATGCCTGGCTCTTATCGGATGCGTCAATCATTGCTTCCTTAAGGCACTTCAGCGTAGAGTTGAACTCATTTCTTGCGCGCTTACGGTTAGTCTTGTTCTTAAGAAGCATTGCCTCGGTGATCTGCTTTCCGATCTTGACGATAGGGTCAAGAGATGAAAGCGGATCCTGGAAGATCATAGAGATCTTATCTCCACGGATCTTGCACATGTCTTCCTCTGAGATCTTAAGAAGGTCACGGCCGTCGTAAAGGATCTCACCGCTCTCAACTATGGAGTTTCCTGCCAAAATTCCGAGGATCGCCTTGGATGTAACCGATTTACCCGAGCCCGACTCTCCAACTATCGCAAGGGTTTCTCCCTTTTCCAGATTAAAGGAAATATTTCTTACCGCCTTAACGGTACCACTGTTAGTACGGAAGGATATTTTTAAGTTTTTTACTTCAAGGATATTGTTAGCCATTTATCATTCCTCCGTTCCTCTGAGTGATGGGTTGAACGCATCGCGCAAGCCGTTACCAAACAGGTTGAAGCATATCATAAGGAGAGATATGAACAACGCGGGGAAGAGCATAACGTGCGGTTTTTCAGTCCAAGTTCCCTCTGCCTGTGCAAGAACGGTACCCAAAGAGGTGCTTGTTCTCGAGTTGAGGTTTACTATACCGAGGTAGGTCAGCATAGATTCGGAGAAGATAACTCCGGGGATCGCCAATACCGAGGAGGTAATGATCGTTCCGAGAGTGTTCGGGAAAATATGCTTCCAAATGATACGGCTATCCTTAGCTCCAAGAGTTCTTGCAGCCATAACGTATTCCTGATTCTTAAATCTGTAGAACTGCGTTCTTACAAGACCCGCCGTGCCTATCCATCCCGTCATTACGAAAGCAAACAACAAGCTTGGGATAGCGCCGACCTTAGCCGCCAAATGTATCTGGAACAGCGTTGATACGACGATAAACGGCACTCCCGAAAGAATATATACTATAAACTCCATTACAAGGTCGGGGGTTCCGCCGTAGTAGCCCTCAATCGCGCCGTACATAGCTCCGAGAATAAAGTTAATGATGAAGATGCATACGGAGAACAAAAGGGACAAGCGAAGACCCATTGCGATACGCTGCGCGAGATCGTATCCGGATACGTCAGTTCCAAACAGAAACTCGGGTTCAGCATTGTCATGAGTATAACGATAATAGTTGTAATAAAGAACTCTTACCTGATACTCAGCCGTCTCGACAGTGCTTCCACCACCCTGAGGTCTGTCGTATCTGAGCTGGCCCTTCTTTGCTCCGCTTGTGTAGCGAAGATAGTTATCCTCAAGAACGATATCTTCAACGTCTTCATACTCGATTTTCACGGGGAATTCCCTAGTACCTTTTTTTACTACGTTGACAGGATTTCCACTGGAGTCTGTTTTATACCACCAGTTAGCATCATCGGGATCAAGGCAATATTCGCTTTTGGTATCGATGAGAGGGTAAAGAAGCTGATATCCGGTGTCCGCTTCCCATTCCTTCATCCTCTCAAGCTCTTCGTAAGAAACCTGCTTATAGATAAAACCAACGGACACATATTCATCTACCATCGCGTAGTAAATATTGTTTATCTCCTCGCCCTGACGAGTTTTTTTGATTTCCTTGAACTTTGTTATAGGCTGCAGAGCATTTTCCGTATCCAATGCGGCACCGAGAGTTATAGGGTTATTCTCTCTGTCAGAACCCCAATCTCCCGTAGCAGCAAGGCCTTTTGCAACCTCGTTGATATAGGCGCGCTCGTTATAATCCTTTTCAACGTCGCCGGTAGCTATACCAAATTGAGAAAGGAAGAAGTTTCTGGAAGTCTTTTTTGCGTAATAAGTGTCAAAATTTGTTCCCGTGCCATTGTCAAAAAAGGGCATAACAATAGCGAAAACAACTATAATAAGAATTATGATTGCCGCAACGATTGATGCCTTATTCTTACAGAAACGACGCCAAGCATCCTTAAAATAACCTATTGGTTTATCGTCGAATTTTTGATCCTTTATATGATCGCCCAAGTTCGCCAAGGCAAGCTTTTCCTTAGGGATCAAGTTAATATTAATTTCTTTTGCCATATTATCTTTCTCCCATTCTGATTCTCGGATCGATAAATCCGTAGCTGATATCGACTATAATACCCGACAAGAGACCTATCGCGGTGTAGAAGATACTGTCCATCATAAATACGTCGTAGTCACGGGCAAATATTGACTGAGTATAAAGCGCACCAACGCCGGGGATGGAGAATATCTGCTCGATGATAAGCGAACCGCCGAGAATTCCGATAAATCCACCGAGAATGGAGGGAAGGATCGGAACCATCGCGTTCTTAAGCGCGTGACGAGTGGTTGCCTGCGAGCGAGTGAGACCCTTGGTGCGCGCAAGGAGCATGTAGTCGGAGGTCAGCGTTTCGGTAAGCTCTGCTCTGGTGAAACGGCACAAGCCCGCGATCTGACCAAACGAAAGTGCAAGGATCGGGGGGATCATACTGTGGAACATCGTCCATGAGAACCAAGTTCCGCCCGCGTCTGCAAGTGAGGAAATGACCGGCGGGAACCAGTCAAGCTTGAAATACAAGAAATACTGAACCAAGAACGCATAAACGTAGCTTGGTACCGATACAAATAGTATTACCATAACGCTTATGAGATGGTCCTGCCACTTATTCTTCTTAATTGCCGCATAGATACCGAGAAGTATTCCAAGCGGAACTGCGAATATAAGCGAATAAAAGTTTACAAGAACCGTAGGAAGAAGTCTTCCCGCAAGAAGATCCCATGCGGGCGCAGTCTTTTTAATTACCCAAGACGTACCGAAGTCAAACTCGGTGAATATTCCCTTGAGGTATATTCCGTACTGAACGAGCAAGGGTTCATCGTATCCGCGCGCATTCCATATATCTTCAATCTGCTGCTTCTGAGCCTCGGTCTGACCCTCGGGAGGGGTCATAGGCAACGCTCTTATGAGCATGAAACAAATTGTGGTGATACAGAATAATGCCACAATCATCAGCAATATTCTTTTAAAAATATACTTTACCATTTTTTATTAACCTTTCAAAATTAGGCTTCCCGATTACCCATAAGGGCAACCTAACCTTGGGAAAACCGAGCCAAAGCCGACATCGCCGACACACCGACGAAATACTCCGCGCTTTGACGCGATTTTCCCAAGGTTATAAACAATGTGCTAACATTTTTATATTCTTGGGTCATAAATTTGCTTGAAAAGCCGCAAATTTCATGGTCTCAAAACTGCAAAGTAATGGGAGAATAAATCCTCCCATTACCCTGCGCATTTTTAGATTTCGCTAAAATTTATTGCTTTACAGTATTACTTGTAGTTGAGCTCGCCGTTCGGCTGAGATGCAACGTATGCAGCCCAATCAGCGTCGTTATAGTTGTAATCCATGATACGGAATCCGCCGAAGCCGTACATAATGTTGTACTGATCGGTGTAGTCCTCGATCTTGTAGGAGCTGAGCGAGCAAACGGTAGTGATTGCAAGAGGAATTCTGTAGAACTTTGCAAGGAACTTCTCCTCAAGCCGAGCAGTAATAGCAAGTTTAACCTTGTTATCAGCGTTAGCGTATACGCCGGTACCGATCATGCAGTTGCCCCATTCCTGCCAGGTCATAGTAACCTCTTTGCCCTCAACGGTGAGAGTAAGCTTCTCAGTGGTAGGATCCCAGCAACCAGCCTCGTTGATGTCGTACTGAGAAGGATCGGTGTAAACCTGAAGGTTTCTGAAGGGATAGAACGCAGCGCCGCCCCATGCACCGTAACCGATAGCATAAAGACCTGCAGCGGTGTCGCCGTAACGGTCAATGATGTTACCGAGAGGCTCAAGAGTGATAGTGCCGAAGCCGCTACCCTCGAGAGCTGCATTGAGGTACTTCTGAACGAGTTCGCACTGCTTGGTGTCGTCCTCAGTGAGAGAGCCCTTTGCCCAACCGATCTGAATCTTAATGTTCTGACCTGCGGTGTAGAGACCTGCCTCTACGAGTTCCTCGCAAGCAGCCTTCATAAGAGCCTTAGCCTCGGTGAGGTTGTAACCGGTAATGGAGTCGTGAGCCTCTTCAAGAGTCTCATAGAGCTTGCCTTCGCCGTACTCTACGCCGTAGAGGTTAACGATTGCCTGCATAGCCTCATCGCTCTTTCTGTAAGAGGAAGCGGGATCATTGTAAATATCGTAGTGATAGAGGTGGTTCATAAGCGAGAACGCAGGAGTCCATGCCTGAGTTGCGGTTACGAAGTCTGCTCTATCAATTGCAAGGGACATAGCCTTACGGAAGTTGTAGTTGCTAAGAACTACGGAGTTCTGGTTCTTACCGGACTTGTCGAGAGCCTTGAGGTTATCAAGGTTGGTGTGGAAGAAGAAGGACATAGTGTAGGTCTCATCTACAACCTGGAGTCTGGAGGAGAGCTTATAGTCGTTAAGCTCAGCAGCAGTGGGAGAGTAAGACATAAGCTCACCCTTAAGGAACTTCTGCTTAGCAACCTCCTCGGTCATAACGTCAATTACGATCTTGGTGGTGATGTACTGCTGGAGGTACTTGCCGTCAACAGTGAACTGAGTGTAGGAAACGAGCTTACCGTCAGCGGTCTTCTCGAAGCCGTACCAGTTCTCATTCTGTACGTAAACAACCTGCTTAGCATCCTCAAATACGGTCATCTTGTAGGTACCGTAGGAGATAGAGGTTGCAAGAGAGGTCATGTAGTCGGTAACGATAAGGCCACCAACTTCCTTCTTACCAGCCTCGTAAAGAGCCTCGTGAACGAGCCAAGTGTCGGTGCAAGAGGTGAGGAAGTAGTTGAAGTCGATTGCGGTATCGCAAACATAGATGAAGCTGTAGTCGCCGGTCTTAATGAGACCAACGCCGTCCCAGCTTGCGCCAACATTATCGTTAGCGGTGTAGAGAGCGAGGCAGTATGCAAGATCCTTGCCAACTTCAAAATAAGGACCGTAATCGACGCTGAGATAGTACTCGTATGCATCCTTAGCGGAGATCTCGTCTACAGGATTGCCATCTTCGTCAAGAAGCTTGTTGCCCTCTGCGTCAACAGCGAAGTAAACGGTATCATCGTTCATAGGAAGCCACTGAGGACAATTCTCGCCAGCCTCGTTCTTATAGCCCTTGGTTCCCCAAAGCTCATAGATGTCAACGTAGATAGTTTCACCTGCATCAACTGCAGCCTGGTTGGACTCGTACTTGGTACCAACGCCTACATAGAAGCCCTCATCGAGAGAGTAGTAGTAGTCGAAACCACCCGCGATTGCAGACTCTCCGGAAATGTAGAGGTTTGCTCTGTAGTTCTTCATCTTGGGGTTAAGAAGCTGCTGCATAGAGTAGATGTAAGAATCAGCGTTGATGATGGTGCCGTCTTCCCACTTAGCGTTGGGGTTGAGTGTGAACTCAAATACGTAACCGGACTTAACCTCTTCAGCGGTCTTGCCCTCAGGAAGAGTTACGTTGTACTTGGTAAGGAGGTCCTGCTTCTGAGCAGTAACGTCCTTGATAGCGGTTGCCATTTCGCCTACCCACTGGTAGAGACCTTCCTCGGTGTCAAGAGCCTCCATGGTTACGAAAGGAGAGGTAAGGTAGCTCAGAATGGACTGGTCACCATTGGTCTCCCATGCATGGGGGTTCCAGTTAGAACCGAGAGAAATAGCGTAGCTGTTGTAGGTGTAGTCGCCTACCTTAGCGGTAGGAAGAACTGCGTCAGAGGGACGAGCAGGAGCGATGAATTCGATCTTTTCTTCTACATCTTCTCCACCCTGAGTGGTAGTCTCTTCACCCTTGTTGGTGGTTTCGTCGCCGCCAACAGTTGTGTCTTCGCCCTTGTTGGTGGTATCGTCGCCGCCAACAGTTGTGTCTTCACCCTTGTTGGTGGTATCGTCGCCGCCAACAGTTGTGTCTTCGCCCTTGTTGGTGGTATCGTCGCCGCCAACAGTTGTTTCTTCTTTGCCGTCGTTCTTTTTGTTATCGCAAGCTGCGAGAGTAGCAACTGCTGCGAAAACCATCACGAGAGCAAGAAGAACTGCGATCAGTCTTTTCATGATGAAAATCCTCCAAAAAAATTTTTTTATGAGTCAAAGTGCAAAATACAAACACTTCAAACTATGCCTCATTATACATTGTTTTTTCGAAAAAGTCAAGAGAAACCGAAAAAACTTTTCAAAATTGTTCGAAAATAAGCATTTACAACAGCGACAGCTCGATGTTTTTAAATGTTTTTTGTAACAATTGCACAAAAGCAAATGCAAATTCAAATCGTTCAAATTTCAATTCAATTCAAAAATCTCCATATATACCCTGTCACGCAAACGATTTAACTGCATTTTTTTGCAATTTTGGAGTTTTAAAATTGCAAATTTTTCAAAAATCTTCCTAATAAATTAGGTGAATGCGCTCAAAGCGGATCCGTCGGCATATATATTCCACGTTTGATGACCTTTTATTCACAAAAAGTTATCATTTTTATGTTATACTCGTTGTACCGAACAAAAACAAAGCTTTCGAGATAAAATGCGAGGTAAATATGCAAAATTACGACGTTTCCGTAATTCATTGCGAGAATTACGACCACGACAATGTAAAACGCGCACTTTCCGATTTGATCTCCTCGATCGGCGGACTAGATTGGGTCGAGAATGGTATGAAGATCGCCATAAAAGCAAACCTCGTCACATTCGCGCATCCCGACGAGGCGGTCACGACCCACCCCGCGCTCATCTGTGCCCTTATTGAAATGTTATGCGAGCGCGGCGCAAAGGTTATAGTGGGTGACAGCCCCGGTGGGCTTTATAACGCTGCATTCCTGAATCGTGTATACAGCGTGTGCGGTCTGTCTGCCGTCGAAGAGGTCGGTGGAGAATTGAATCGCAATTTCGAGCATTCAGAAGCACATTTCGAGAACGCAAAGGTGGCCCGCGATTTTACTTACACGGCATATCTTGACAAAGCCGATGCAATAATCAATTTTTGCAAGTTAAAAACTCACGGAATGATGGGAATGAGCGCGGCAGCGAAGAATATGTTTGGTGCCATTCCCGGCACGATGAAGCCCGAATATCATTTCAGATATCCCAATTCCGCGGATTTTGCGAGAATGATAGTGGACATCGACGAATACTTTGCACCTAAGATCAAGCTTTGTATTGCAGACGCCATAATGGGAATGGAAGGAAACGGACCTACGAAGGGCACTCCACGAAAGATCGGCTGCATCTTGGCTTCCAAAAGTCCTCACAAGCTCGACGTAATATGCGCAAAGCTTATCGGTCTTTCTCCCGACGATATCCCAACGCTAGGCGCGGCGCGAGAGCGAGGACTTATCCCCGAAAGCGCGGAGGATCTAAGCGTCTTTGGAGACGTCGACTCGCTGGTGGTTCTCGATTACAAAAATATAGCTGTGAAAAACAGTTTGTTATTCGATAGCAGATCTAAACTTTTTGGCAAAATCGCCAAGATGGCTCTTGAGGCGAAACCCAAGCTCAAGACCAAGGCATGCAAAAGCTGTAAAAAATGCAAGCAGATCTGTCCTGCGCAAGCGATCTCAATGGTCGGCGGGAGACCGAAAATTGACCGCAGCAAGTGCATAAAGTGTTTTTGCTGTCAGGAATTCTGCCCGTTCGGAGCGATGGACGTTCACCGCCCTATCTTAGCAAAAATATTGACAAAGCAAAAGGGTTCAAAGCAAAAATAATCAGGTGAATTTCAAATATATTTAACAAAATCGCGTATAATATCTGTATCTCCATAAATAAGGATTCGGATATGAACGTTTTGTTGAAGCTTTCCTTTTTATTTTGTATAGGTTGCTCTGTCGGTTGGGTGTTGGAACTGTTTTTCAGAAGATTCTTTTCAAAGGAAAACCCCGAGCGCAAATGGATAAATCCGGGGTTCCTTTCAGGTCCTTGGCTTCCTCTCTATGGTTTTGGTCTGTGCCTCCTCTATCTTTTGGCGGGACTTGAGAAGTATATCAAGGGCAACGGCTGGCTCGAAAAGGGCTTTTTGTTTCTTATCATGGCGATCTGTATGACCGCCATCGAATACATCGCAGGAATATTTTCTGTCAAGGTGCTCAAGGTACATCTTTGGGATTATTCTAACGAATTGGGGAATATACAAGGAATAATCTGTCCTCTATTTTCTCTGTTTTGGGCAATTCTCGGCGCAATATACTACTTTTTGATACATCCTAATATCATATTGGCTCTCGATTGGCTCTCAAAGAACCTCGCTTTTTCATTCGCGATAGGATTTTATTTTGGAATATTTGCAATCGACGTCGCATATTCCTGCAGATTGCTCTCAAAGATCCGCAATTTTGCCAAAGAAAACGACATCGTAGTCAAATACGGTAAATTTCGTCATATTCTAACCAACGCGTTAGAAGAACGTCACCGAAAGAGAAGATTCTTCTTGCCTCACAAGACAGAGTTCCCGATCTCCGACCACCTCCGCTCATATCTTGATTGGCTCAAATCAAACGCAAATATAGTCAAAGAAACCATAAAAGAAAACAACCGAAACCGTTGAGCGATAACGGTTTCGGTTGTTTTTATCTGCAAGCGTTCACAAAAGCCTTGAATATATTTGCAGACTCGTCAATACGGTGATATAACTCGGGATGCCACTGCACGCCGAAGCAAAAGGGATGTTCGAGCGAATGAAACGCCTCGATATATCCGTCCTCGCTTATCGCGTCGCACATAAGGGTGTCGGCAAGCCGCTTCACGCACTGATGGTGATAGGTATTAGTCCGTATACTATTCTTGCCTATTAGATCAAAAAGAAGTCCTTTTTCATCAACAGAAACAGAATGACTGCGCTCACCCCTTTCGCGTCCACGATTTTCCGAGTGATTTTCTATATGCTGATGTAGCGTTCCTCCCAAAAATACGTTTATCACCTGTTCCCCGCGGCATATTCCAAGAATCGGCTTCCCTGTCGGATATACCGCATGGAACATTTTGAACTCGAACTCATCCCTCGCAGAACTTATGTTCGACGTTCTTGGATGGGTTTCTTCGTTATAGTATTTAGGGTCAAGATCTCCGCCGCCACAGAAAAGGAATCCGTCAAACGTTTCTACGTATTCGTTTATCTGTGTATCCCCATCTGTATACGGCAATATCACTCCCATACCGCCGTTTTCCCATATCGCCTCAAGATATTCTTTGTTCAGGGATACTAAATCCCCGTCTATTCCGCACATAAGAGCAACCTTCGGTCTGTTCATATTCTCTCCGTTCTGCCGCCATTGCGGCACTTGTAGAGTAATGGGAATGACCCCAACGGATCATTCCCATTCTTTTTGCCCGTTTTTTAACGGTATATTATCATCTGCCGACAACCGTGATAAAATTATCAACCAGCTTTATAGCGTCGGGCACTATATAGCACGCAAACATACAAAGCAACAGAGCCGCCAAGGACACAAGGATCGCCGAGCCGATATTTGCTCCACGCTTGTCAAATTTTATTTCTGCAGCATATGTCTTATCTTTAGGAATATAAAAATGCATCGTATTGCAGTCGCGAGTGAATTCGGGAGCTTTGAATTTGGGCGGCCTTTCGTCGTTTTTATGCAGTTCGTTGAATTCTTCACGTTTTTTGTTGATCTCTGTCAAGAATTCATCTTCCTCAACGCAACGAATCCAACGCGAAAGAGTTCCCCCGGTCTTAACAGACCCACGCACACCCGGACTTTTCAGATAACCAAGATCGTACAGCGTTTTTGCCGAATCCTTATCGAAGCACTCCTCATATATCACTTTTCTTACGAAATCACCGATATACCTCTTCGTGTATACGGTGCTTATCGCCGCAACGATTATTCCAAAGGTGATTCCTATAATTATCATTCTGATGGATACGAGAGCATTGCTTTTGACCGTGAAATTCTCAAGATACGGCATATCCACCGAAAAATAAGTATCCACGATGTATTCCCATATCTCCTCCAGAAGACTCTGATTGCTCGCAATCACAACATTCAGCATATATGATCTCCTGTTTATAGAAAATTACTTCTTGATAACATCGGTTCCAACGTACTTGCGAAGAACCTCGGGAACGGTTACGCTTCCGTCCGCGTTCTGATTCTGCTCAACAAGCGCAGGAAGGATTCTCGAGGTTGCAAGACCCGATCCGTTCAAGGTATGGATATATTCTATCTTGCCGTTTGCACGTCTTACTCTCATCATTCCGCGTCTTGCCTGATAATCTCTGGCGTTGGATACGGAGCTGACCTCCTTGTATCCGTCCATCGAGGGAATATTGATCTCGATATCGTAGGTTCTCGCCATAGACGCAGAGCAGTCGCCAGCGGCAAGCTTTACGGTTCTGAAATGGAATCCGAGACCGCTTACAAGATTTTCGGCCTTGGTTACAAGCTCATCGAATGCCGCGTCACTCTGCTCGGGCAGGGTGAACTGGAACATTTCCACCTTATTGAACTGATGTCCGCGCACCATTCCGCGCTCGTCAGAACGGTAAGATCCCGCTTCACGACGGAAGCAAGGGGTGTAGCTGAACATCTTCTTGGGAAGGTCTGCCTCGGTGAGAATCTCTTTTCTGTAAAGGGATGCAAGAGCCGCCTCCGCAGTAGGAAGCATATAGTGAATTCTGTCGTCCGTGGGGTTTTCGATCTTATAAACCTCGTCTGCAAACTTGGGGAACTGACCCGCAGTCACGCCACACTCGTATTCGAGCATATGAGGAGGGAGAATAAACTCATATCCGTCAGAAATATGAGTGTCGATGAAATAGTTGAGCAATGCCCACTCAAGACGTGCACCCATTCCACGATAGATCCAGAATCCCGAACCTGCAAGCTTTGTGCCTCTCTCGTAGTCGATAAGGCCAAGGCCATTACAAAGATCAACGTGGTTTTTGGGTTCAAAATCAAACTTTCTGGGTTCGGAGAAGAAACGAATGGGCTCGTTATTCTCCTTTCCGCCGGGCAGAAGATCTCTGTCGGGGAGATTGGGAAGTCCAAGCATCCACGAGGTCAGCTCGGTCTCAACGCCCTTGAGAACCTCATCGTTCTCTTTTGCCCTTGCGCCAAGTGCTCTGGACTGTGCAAAGATCTCCGAGGGGTCTTTTCCTTCCTTTTTGTATTGGGGAATAAGCTTTGTAAGCTTGTTCTGTTCAGCCTTAATAGCTTCAGTTTCGGTAATCAAAGCTCTTCTTTTAGCGTCGAGCTCGAGGATCTTCGCAACGTCCTCGGCAGCGTCCTTGCCTTTTGCCGCAAGTCTTTCAACTACTTCGGCGGGGTTTTCCTTTATATAATTTATATCAAGCATTTTCTTTGTCCTTTCCAATGATTATGTATCCGTTTAGGAATTAAACAATCCCTTGCCGCAAATAAGAGTCAGAAGCTCCTCAAGGTCCGCGTCATTGTCAAACGTCAACTCAACGGTCTTCTTTTTAGCGGTCTGATTTATCTTGACTTTTCTGCCGAGCTTATCCATAACGCGTCTTTCGAGATCGCGCATATAAACCCTTTTCTGTACAGACTCGTCAGGAGTAGTCTTAAGCGTTTCGACGTCTTGTTCTGCCAACAAGCGTCTTACAGTCTTTTCGACCTCTCGAACCGAAAGATCTCTTTCGTAAACCTTTTGCGCCAAGGCTATCATCTGATCCTCGTCGTCAAGTCCGAGAATTGCTCTCGCGTGACCGTTCGTGATCTTTCCTTCCTTTAAAAGGGAAAGCACTTCATCGGGAAGATCTATAAGTCTGAGCATGTTTGCTATAGCAGAACGGGATTTACCCACCTCTTTTGAAAGCTGCTCCTGTGTCAAGCCGAATCTGTCAACAAGCGCCTGATATGCAAAAGCTTCTTCAACGGGGTTGAGATTTTCGCGCTGAACGTTCTCTACAAGCGCAATCTGTGCCACCTTGAGATCGTCGCCGTCAACAGTTATCGCAGGGATCTCCGAAAGTCCCGCCATCTTTGCGGCTCTCCAGCGGCGTTCGCCCGCAATTATCTCGTAAGTGTTAGGAAAATCAGAGTTTTCGCGAACGATTATGGGCTGAAGCACGCCATGTATGGATATAGAATCAGCGAGAAGCTGTATGCTCTCTTCGTCGAAATTCTTTCTCGGCTGATCTCTTCTGGGTTCTATATCGTTTATTTTTATTTTTGAGACAGAGTCCTTTTTATCTTCGATCATATTATCGTCAAGTATCGAATAAAAATCTCTGCCAAGTCCTCCTCTTGCCATTGCAATTCTCCTTTATTTATATTCTGGAAGCAAGCTCTTTAGCCACCGACAAATAC
The DNA here is from genome assembly GCA_015065075.1 of Oscillospiraceae bacterium. Classification (GTDB taxonomy): domain Bacteria; phylum Bacillota; class Clostridia; order Oscillospirales; family CAG-272; genus SVTX01. Next base: position 22,414 of record SVRA01000002.1, on the reverse strand, counting down.
TCGTCCGCACCCTTGGCTCTCTTTTCGTGATAATATACGGGCATGCCGAAGCCGGGAGCCTCGGAAACCTTGACTCCTCTGGAAATTTTAGTCTTAAACAGCTTGTCTGCATAATGCTTGTTAAGTTCATTGATTACCTGAAGCGAAAGTAACAATCTCGAATTGTACATAGTTACAAGTATACCCGTTATGTTGAGCGAATTATTGTAATTTGCCTTGATTCTGTTTATTGTAACGGTAAGCTGCGAAAGTCCTTCAAGCGCGTAAAATTCGCACTGCATAGGAATGATAATTCCATCGCTTGCGACCATCGCGTTGACCGTAAGCATGCTGAGAGAAGGCGGGCAGTCGATGATTATATAATCGTAATCATCTTTTATTGTTGCCAACGCATTCTTCATTATTCTTTCTGCACCGTCTTCCTGGTAAAGATTGTATTCCGCGCCCGCAAGAGCTATGTTTGCCGGGATAATGTTAAGGTTTTTATATTCGGTCTGGAGAACCGCATCCTTTGCCTCTATGTCCCCAAGAAGCACGTCATTTATAGAGTTTTTCAATCCTTTTTTAGATATTCCAACTCCACTCGTGGCGTTTCCCTGAGGATCAAGATCTATTAAAAGGACCTTGTAGCCAAGAATCCCTAACGACGCGGCCACGTTGACCGCAGACGTGGTTTTGCCAACTCCGCCTTTTTGGTTAGAAAAAGAAATAATTTTTCCCAAATCGGGTTCCTCCTCGTTGTTTTGGTGAGTGTTTGAATTAATTATACTATATCCGTCGCGTTTTTGCAAGAGGTTTTTAAAAAATATTAAAAAGTTTTTATTCCGAGCAGTTTTATCGAGCTCGCGCCCAAAAGTTTCGTTTCACGTGAAACATCCGACGGAAATTGTCACAGCAGGAATTGTTTCACGTGAAACACAGCGCAAGCTCGACACAACCAAGACCGTTTCACGTGAAACAATTCACACTAACGCAACCGTCAAGTCTTGTTTCACGTGAAACAAAAAGCCGCTTATCAAAGCGGCTTTTTCAGTATTTGTGAATATTTTCTTGGATATTGCTTTGGTGTTGGCGCTGTTTTCTTGTAAATTCTTATCTCACGATCGATCGCTGTTTCTTCGCAAGTTAAGCTGTACAAAGAGACGCTCGTCGGAGCAGCTCCAAGTTTTTTTATTCCTTCTTCGGCTTCTTTTGCTTCTTCGGCGCCTTTGTCTGATTTCATTGCAACAAACAAGCCGCCAACCTTTATAAAAGGAACACACAGTTCTGAAAGAACGTTAAGTCTCGCAACGGCTCTGCTTGTGCAAACATCAAAGCTTTCGCGATTTAGTGCCGCGTATTCTTCAGCCCTTGCGCAAACCGCATTCAAGTTTTCGAGACCAAGTTTTTCTTTTGCAGACAAGACAAAATCAATTTTTTTGCCTGTGCTGTCAAGCGAGGTTATAGCAAGATCACTTCTAATGATCGCAAGGGGCACAGACGGGAATCCCGCGCCGCAACCAACATCTAAGACTGCCGCGCCTTGCGGAATGTGTCTGCTTATAGCCGCAGAGTCAGCAAAATGCTTCAATATTATTCCTTTTTCATCAGTGATTGCAGTCAAATTCGTGTGCTTATTTGTTTCGACAAGAAGAGCGGCAAATCTGTAGAGGAGTTCGGCGGAATTGTCATCAAGCAAATCCTTCATTCCGTTTTCTTCAAAGGTGTTATATAGCAAATCTATAAAATTTTGATGTTCCATACAAACCTCACTTTATGCCAAGATAAATAAGCAGAACCGATATATCAGCAGGATTAACACCGCTTATTCTGGATGCTTGACCCACGGTTAAAGGTCTTATCTTATCGAGCTTTTGTGCCGCCTCGATCCTCAATCCCTTTATTTCAAGATATTCAAGGTCTCTCGGCAGGGGCTTAGCCTCTATTTTTTCATATTTTTTGACCTCGGCAAGCTGCCTTTTTACGTATCCGGCGTATTTTATGTCAGTGCTTGCAGTCAAAACAACGTCCTTTGGCAAAATCGGACGGTCGACGTCAAGCTCGGCAATCTGATCATAATCAAAGTCCGGTCTCCTTATAAGATCGGCAAGCGAAACGCCTGACTTTGCAGGGTCTTGTCCTTTATTCACAAGGAATTCCGAGGCCTTTTCTTTGGAGATATACGTCGTCTCAAGACGTTCCTTTTCCTTTGCGATCGCATTTCTTTTTGCAAGGAATTTTTCATATTGTCTGTCACTCACAAGCCCTGCGCGCCTTCCGATCGGGGTAAGTCTTTCATCAGCGTTGTCCTGGCGCAAAAGCAACCTATATTCCGAGCGCGAGGTCATCATGCGGTAAGGCTCGTTAGTTCCTTTTGTGGTCAAGTCATCGATAAGCGTTCCGATATAGCTTTCCGACCTGCTAAGAACAACAGGATCTTCGCCCTTAGATCTCAACGCGGCGTTCATTCCGGCGATCAAGCCCTGCGCAGCAGCCTCCTCGTATCCCGAGGTTCCGTTGAACTGTCCTGCGCCGTAAAGACCCGAAACCCCTTTAAATTCAAGGGTTGCATAGAGCTGCGTGGGGTCTATGCAGTCATATTCGATCGCATACGCATATCTCATTATCTCGGCATTGGCAAAGCCGTCGAGCGAGCGCAGCATTTCGTACTGAACAGAGGTCGGCAGAGAAGTCGAAAAGCCCTGAATATACATCTCTTCAGTATCCTCGCCAACCGGCTCGACGAAAAGCTGATGCCTTTCTTTGTCGGCAAATCTGACCAATTTGTCCTCTATCGACGGGCAATATCTCGGTCCCGTTCCGTGTATCTGACCCGAGTACATCGCCGAGCGGTGGATGTTGTCACGTATTATCTTGTGCGTTTGCGCGTTAGTATATACGATATAGCACGGAACATCTGTTCTGTTTTCGAAAAGAGCAGTATCTGTTTGCCACGAATAAGGCGTACATTCTTTCTCGCCCTCCTGAATCTCAAGCTGAGAGAAATCAATCGTGCTTTTTTTGACTCGTACGGGAGTTCCCGTCTTGAATCTCATCAGCCTTATGCCGTTTTCGATCAGTGAATTTGAAAGCCGCTTCGCATCAAGAAGACCGTCAGGGCCTGCGGGATAGTTAACGTCACCCACGAATATTCTGCCGTTGAGAAAGGTTCCTCCGCAGATTATTGCCGCCTCGCAGCCCCAGATCTCCCCAAGGCTTGTCTTTACGCCTACAATCCTTTTAGTATAAGGACTTTCAGCGCTTTCTTCTGTGATGATCTCGACGATCTCGGCTTGTATAAGGCGGAGATTGGGCGTCTTTTCGATCACCGATTTCATTATCTGCTGATACTTTCTTCTGTCTGCCTGAACGCGTTTGGAGTGTACCGCCGCGCCCTTACCGAGATTCAACGTCCTCGACTGCAAAGTAACAAGGTCCGCAGAGCGTCCCATCTCACCGCCGAGCGCATCGATCTCGTAAACCAGGTGTCCCTTCGCCGTGCCTCCGATAGACGGATTACACGGCATATTTGCAATACTGTCAAGCGACATAGTGAACAAAACCGTGTCCACGCCCATTCTCGCCGAAGCAAGCGCGGCTTCAACGCCCGCGTGTCCCGCACCGACTACAGCAACCTGTGTTTTAAGCTCCATCAGTCCACCTTAGAAAGATAGCTTTCTTGCTCAGCGGTAAGCTTGTCTATCTCAATATTCATCGTCTTAAGCTTGAGCTGTGCGACCGCGCGATCGGTCTCCGCAGGCACGGCGTAAAGCTTCTTTTCGAGCCTTCCGCGGTTTTTTGCAAGATATTCAAGCGATTTTGCCTGAATTGCAAAGCTCATGTCCATAATCTCGGCAGGGTGACCGTTTCCTGCGGCAAGATTGACAAGTCGACCCTCCGCAAGCAGATTTATTATTCTGCCGTCCGCCATTTCGTAGCCCTTTATGTTGGGCTTTCTGTCCCACGTGCGGACCGACATTTCTTCAAGCTGGTTTTTATTGATCTCCACGTCAAAATGACCGCTGTTGGCAAGCAAAACACCGTCCTTCATAACAGAGAAATGCTTGTCGGTAATGACGTCGGCGCATCCCGTAAGAGTGACGAAAATGTCACCTATCTTCGCCGCCTCATCCATAGGCATTACCGTAAATCCGTCCATTACTGCCTCGATCGCCTTGATGGGATCGATCTCGGTGATCACGACCACCGCACCCATGCCCTTGGCTCTCATCGCAAGACCCTTTCCGCACCAGCCGTAGCCTGCGATAACAAAGGTTTTTCCTGCTATCATAAGGTTTGTAGCGTTCATGATGCCGTCGAGAGTAGACTGTCCCGTGCCGTATCTGTTGTCGAACAAATGTTTGCAATCGGCGTCGTTTACGTCGATCATTGTGTAGTCAAGTAGACCTACCTTCTCTCGTGCGATCAGTCTGTGAACTCCGGTAGTCGTCTCCTCGCAGCCGCCGATGAGATTTTTGCCGTATTCGCGGTATTCGCCGTGCAGAAGACTCATAAGATCTCCGCCGTCGTCGATCAGAAGATCGGGGGCAAACGAGATCGTATTTATAAGATCCCTTGTATATCCCTCCGCATCGGTTCCGTGTATCGCGTTTACCTCAAAGCCCTCGTGGACAAGAGCCGCCGCAACGTCGTCCTGAGTGGACAGGGGATTGCATCCCGTAACGCGCACCTGCGCACCGCCTGCGCGCAAGATCTTTGCAAGATTTGCAGTCTTCGCTTCAAGATGGATAGACATCGAGATCTTGAGTCCCGCAAATGGCTGTGTTTTTTTGAATTCCTCCTCAATGGTAGAGAGCAGGGGCATATAGGAACGCACCCATTCAATCTTATCTCTGCCCGACTCCCAGAGGCTTATATCCTTGATATTGCTCATAATCGTCTCCTACTTATAAGTGCATATTTTCACAAATACTATTTTATCAAAAAAACCTCGCCTCGTCAAGTGGTTTGCGCCAAATATCAAAAAACACCCGAAGCACACACAAAAATCAAGGTTTGTACGCCTTTTTTGAGTATGTGTTCATTGGTAGTTTACAAATCGGTGTTATAATGCAATATGTATGCTTACTTTGATTTAATTAAACTGTAAAAGGAACGGTCAGAATCTGATGATTAAAATCGAACGGTTAACCAAAAACTACGGCTCCAATTGCGCCGTGGACGACATAAGCTTTGAGATTGAAAAGGGAGAGACTGTCGGCTTTCTCGGTCCGAACGGAGCCGGAAAGAGTACGACAATGAACATCCTGACAGGATATCTGTCGGCATCGGCAGGCAGAGTTTCAATCGACGGAATAGACATCCTCGCCGACCCCATCGGAGCAAAAAGGCTTATCGGATATCTTCCCGAGCAGCCTCCCGTATATCTCGATATGACGGTCGACGAATACCTTAAGTTCAATTACGAGCTCAAGGGCTGTACGCTTGAGCGCGAGCCTCATCTGGCAGAAATTTGCGAGGTGGTTAAGATCTCGCACGTCAGAAAGAGACTTATCCGCAATCTTTCAAAGGGATACAGACAGAGAGTCGGTGTCGCGCAGGCTCTTATCGGCAATCCGCCCGTTATCATATTCGACGAGCCCACCGTGGGACTTGACCCCAAGCAGATAATTGAGATCAGAAGCCTGATCCGTTCACTCGGAAAGGATCATACCGTTCTTCTGTCTACTCATATTCTGCAAGAGGTTCAGGCGGTCTGTGACCGTATAATCATTATCAACAAGGGCAAGATCGTCGCCGACGAGAAGACCGAGAACATCACCCGAGTCGTCGAAGGAAACAGAAGATTCAACGTCAAGATCTGCGGTCCTCAAAGAGAGGTCCTCGACACGATAAAGAGTATTCCGGGAGTTTCGTACGCCGAGCTCCTCGCGCAGAAGGACGGAGACGCTTGTACGTATATGGTAGAGAGCGAATTCGGAGTTGACGTCCGCAAAAAGCTTTTCTACACGGTCGCCGAGCACGATTGGGCAATGATCGGACTTGAATCCTTGGGAATGAGCCTTGAGGACATCTTTATAACCGTAGTAAACAAGACCGAAGAGGACAATCCTGTCGCCGAGTCAGGAAAGCGCAATAAATCAAGCGCACAAAAGCGATCCAGACGCACAAGAAACACTCTCGAAAACGACCTCGCAGATACTCTCGTAAAGGATGCCGAGCAAAAAAGAGCAGAGGCAGCAGAGGAAGTATCTGACGAGGATCTGTAAAAATCAACTGAAAGGGCAAAAATCATGCTTGCTATTTATAAAAAAGAATTGCGCTCTTATTTCACAAATCCGCTCGGATTTGTTTTCGTGGGAATTTTTCTCGCGGTCTCCGCGCTTCTTTTCTCATACACGACTTTTCTTTCAAAAACCTACGACACGTCATCGTATTTCCTTTTGATGATATTCGTTTTGGTGCTTTTGCTTCCTTTGCTCACTATGCGTCTTTTTGCAGAAGAGAAGAAGCTGCGCACTGAGCAGTTGCTTCTGACCGCTCCCATTTCTCTGACGGGAATGGTGCTTGGTAAGTTTTTCGCGGCGTTTACAATGTTTTTCGGTTGTATGCTGGTTTCCTGCATAAATTTCATCCCTTTGTACGTGATAGCGGCAGCTGAAAGAGGTAATTTGTCATATTCTACCACTTACGTGGGTCCCGTAACCGCGCAGATCGTCGGAAGCATGATCGCGATCATACTTATCGGCGCGGCCTTTATCGCTCTTGGAACACTCGTCTCCACGCTTACCGAAAATCAGCTTGCGGCAGCGATAATTACAATGGCGGCAATATTCGGACTGATATTCACAAGCCTTATTTCTTCGTTCGTTCCTGTAGTATGGATCAGAACCGCGCTCAACTGGATCTCTGTGCTCGGCAGATTCTCAAATTTGTCAAACGGGGTGTTTGATATTGCGGCAGTCGTATATTACTTGTCGCTTACGTTCGTATTTCTTTTCCTTACCGTCCGCGTTTATGAAAAACGCCGTTGGAATTGACGTTGTCGTTTGTTTGAGGTAATTTAGATGAAAAAATTTATCAAAAGCCGAAAGCTGCGATACGGAAGCGTTGCAACGATAGTGACCTTGCTCGCATTGGCCGTTGTAGTCATAATAAACGTGATCACGGCAACCTTAGCGGCTCGCTACGAGTGGATGTACAAGAACATGAACCTTTCTTTCGTGTACAACATCAGCGAAACATGCGAGGACTATGTCGGAGAGTACGTCATTCCCGCAGTGAGCGAAACGAACAAGCAGCTTGAGGCAAATGGGCAGAAGCCCGAGAAAATAACGGTCATTTTCTGCGACGAGGAAGAAAACGTCGTTGCAGAGACCACACAAAAATACGTTCTCGAATCGGTTCGCGAGCTCTCGGAAATGTTTGAAGGATATATAGAGATCGAATTTCTGAACATTTGGGAAAATCCGTCGTTGGCTCGCGCATACGGAGTCACGGCAACCACCGACGTGGTATGTGCCTTCAACGGAAATTACAAAGCGATCAGTCTTACCGATTTTTATATTCTTGATTCGTACAATTCTACGGAAATCTCTGCTTACAATGGAGAAAAGGTGCTTGCATCGAGCCTTATGCTCGTTACCCAGGAAAACACTCCTATGTGCTATTTCACCGCAAATCACGGTGAGGCTATGGATGATTATGAGCTCTTGAGAACGGTGATAGAGGCAGGGTATGCGATCAGCTACCTCGACCTTTCGACCGAAGATATCCCCGAGGATTGCGACCTTCTCGTCACCTTTGATCCCAAGCAGGATCTTATCGTTTCTGACAGCATCTCGGCAATATCCGAGGTGGACAAGCTGAACGAATATATGAACGCGGGCGGAAAATATATGATCTTCCTGTCCGCGGACACGTTCGTGTCGGGCGGCAGAGCTAACCTTGAGGCCTTTATGGCAGATTGGGGAATCACGTATAAGCACGAAACGGGATCGGACGGGATCGAAGATTGCTATATGATCAAAGACCCGAGTCATTCCTTGTCGGTTGACGGTTATACCGTTCTTGCCGAGAAAGCAGGCGAGGGAATCGGCGCGGAAATCTTGTCCGAAATCGGCGCGTCGAGTGCTTTCGGAAATACGACCTGTATCGACTTTGCAGACGGATTTGAGTTCGACGGCAAGGGCAACTATATAAAAACCGTTGAAAATAAAAAGAGAACCGTAAGCGCTCTGATGACCTCACACTCCTCCGCTGAGGCGTGGGCAGGCGGCAGAGCAGTGGCAAGAGCCGCAGAGGATCCCTTCGTATTGATGGCGATCGCCACGCAGAATTGCGAAAACAGCGAGCAGGCTTGTCTTGTCGCTTCGGCATCTACCGAGTTTGCCAAGCAAGGCGCACTGAAATCCGCAGCGCTCTCGAACAACTCGACTCTGACCTACATTTTCAGATATATGGGCATGGATAAAGCCCCCGTTAATATGACGGCCAAATCGTTTGGAAATACCGATATTGAAAGCCTGCCGACAAGTCAGGCAAACACCCTTACCGTGCTGCTGACAGTCATCCCTGCCGTCGTTTGCGCGGGCGTGGGCATCTTCGTTCTTGTAAGGAGAAGATATTTATGATAATTCGCAAGTCCAACGGAAAGGAGGACGATATATGATAAACAAGCAAGAAAAAGCTGATAATTCTCAACTTTCTGCCGACAGCGAGGCAATATATATCCGCAAAAGTCCAAAAAAATTGACCGTGATCACCGCGGTCGTGCTTTTGGCTGTGGTTGTTTTCAATATACTGTTCTCCGTGATCGGCGACAGGCAGATGTTTTATATAGACTTAAGCCAGACACTTTACAAAAGCGGCAAAACAAATATGTACACCTTGTCGGATGATTGCAAGGATATGATCGCTGATCGCGTCATTCCCATGATAGATCAGACCAACGAGGAGCGAGCTGCGAGAGGAGAGGATCCGATAAAGCTCAATATCGTATTCTGCTCCGACAGAGACGTCCTCGAGGACAACGAGCTTACGAGATACGTAAGCTATACCGCGCGCGCTATTGCGAAAAGATTTCCCGATCACGTCAGCGTGCAGTATATAGATATATCCACAAATCCGTCGTCGGTTCAGAAATACAAGGTCAACTCGGCGGCAACCTTATATAATTCCGACGTTATAGTTGAATTCGGCTCGGAATATCTCGTTCAGGGAGTAAACTCCTTTTATTATACCGAATCAACTGCAGACAAGCCTTGGGCTTACAACGGCGAACAGAGATTGACGGCTATGATAATGTCGGTCACGAGAGTTGAGTCACCTATATGCTGTATTACCTCCAACCACGGAGAATCTTTGTTTGACGGCAACGGAAACGTCAAGGAAGAATATTCAACGTTCATCTCGTTGATCGAGAGCGCGGGATATACCGTACAGATCCTGGATCTTGAGAACGAGGATATCCCCGAAAATTGCAGAATGATAATCACCTTTGATCCTTCCGAGGATTACAAGGCTTTCGGAGAGCTCGACGAGGGAGAAGTATCCGAGATAGAAAAGCTTGATAAATATCTCGACCAATCGAAATCATTCTTCTTTATTTGTAACCCCGACACGCCGAAGCTTCCCAGTCTCGAGGAATATCTTGAGGAGTGGGGCGTCAGCGTAAACAGAGACGAGAACTCTGAGAATTACGTCATCGAGGATCAGATAAACTGCACCAACGGAGGCGTTGGAAGCGTGGTCGTCGGAAATTACGCCACCGCAGGCCTCGGCGCAACTCTGACCGAGGATATGAGAAAGAGCGCTTATCCCACAAAGGTCATTTTCGGAAACAGCACGGCTATCGCTCCTGCCGACAACTACGTCAGAAGATATGCCGCAGCAACCGAAACCACAGACGAATACGTGTACTATAGCTACTATAAAAACGGAGTAGTCCGTACTATGCTAGACATTTTCACGACCTATAACACCGCGTCCGCATTAACGAACGGAGAGGTATATGAGATCGCCACAGATTCTAACCTCTTCAAGCTTATGACTATATCGCAGGAGACCAAGCAACTTCAGGAGACCAATCTTACAAGCGTCACGAAGTCCTCGTACGTTTTGGCTCTGGCTTCCACAGAGTTTCTGACTAACGAAGTTCTTGATTCTAAGTCGTACGGCAATACCGACGTTCTTTTATCAGCATTGAGAAACACGGGCAACGAAACGGTTGCGACCAATCTTTCGCTCAAGGGTCTCTACGTTTACGAGATCAAGGACGAGGCAGCATACAAAGATTGTAATACGTCGGCTTGGCTGTATTGCCTTGTGCTGATTCCTCCTGTTCTTGTCTTCTCTGCGGGAGTCGTTATAACAATTCGCAGAAAATACAGATAATAAACGCAAAAATTTTCCAATCAGGAATTATAAATTATGTCAACAAACAACCTTAACACAAGCGTCGAAAACTCGACGATAAAAAAGATCAAAAAGCGTTCCGCACTGAAAAAGCAACGCTTGGCAATAGTATTGATGATCATTGCCGTGGCGCTTCTCGTTCTGACACTCATCGTCGTAAATTATTTGGTCGAAATATATACTTATCCCGACGTAGACGGAACAAAATATTATATCAAAAAATTCGACGGTGAATATATGCTCTGCAATAAAAGCGGCAAGGTTCTGGACCGAAACCAAGAGGGATACTACCAAACCGACGCAGGAACGCAGGTAATAATAGATGCGAAGACGGGAGAATACTCGGTCTATGCCGTCGTTGACGTATCGGGAACCGAGGAGATCGGATACGCTCAATACGTTCTGATGTTCCCACAGTGGACGTACGACGCATCTTCCACAAAGGACAAATCAAAGATAATAAGCTCGATCGAGGTCCATAACGAGTACGGCACTTACACCTTCAAAAGACCTAACGAAAAAAGTAACTTTTTTGAAATAGTCGGAAACGAGGACGCACCTTACGATGTCAATAAATTCGCATATCTTTCGTCAGCCTGCGGATATACGCTTTCGACGATGCGACTTGAATCCCCCCTCACTCTTGAGGACGGCTCGGTAGATCTTTCCGAATACGGCTTGGTTGCCCAAACCAGAGTTGATGAAGAAACGGGTGAGGAGTACGAATACGCTCCCGCGTGGTTCGTTATAACCAATATGAAAGGCGTCAGCCACAAGGTCATCATCGGTGACGCCACCGTTGACGGCTCGGGATACTACGCGTTGTACGAGGGAAGAGAAACTATATACGTTCTCACATCTTACGGTCTGGATAACACGGTGCTAAAGGGCATAGAGTCCATGATAACACCCACAATCGTGTATCCTATGGGGTTGAATACGCATTTCGACGTTTCAGATTTCATCATATACCGCAATATCGACCACGAAGCGATCCAGCTTGGGCTTGAAGCGATATACGGCACCAACGTGGACAACATGGGCGAGATCGATGCCGAGGAATTCTGGGAAAATTATATCTCGTTGATGCACTCCAACAGTTCTTTGGCTTGTCACTTCTCCTACGTGCCCCTCAAAGAAAGAGTGGGAATGTATCAGTATCTGCCATACGTTTCCGAGCTCGAATATGCCGAGGGATATTATATAAACAGTGATAACATTTCCAATATGCTGTACAATTTCTACGACACGGCATTTACGGAGGTAATAAAGCTGTCACCCGATAACGAAGATCTCGAAAAATACGGTCTTGCCGACCCGACCTACGTAATATCGTTCGATTACAACACTGCCGACGAGAAGGGCGATCCCATGATCGCACAAAACTTCATTCAGATAAGTGAAAAGACAGCTGACGGTGTCTATTACGCATATTCAGATCTTTACGATATGATCGTCGGGATCTCGGAAAGTAGCTTGTATTTTCTTGAATGGGATGAGATAGAATGGTACAGTCCCAACTATATTCAGCTCGATATTGGACACGTGTCCGAAATCGTTATCGAATCCCCCAAGCTCAACGTAAATTTCGTAATAGAAGACTCTGCATCGAAATATATGATCTACTCCGAAAGAACGGGTAGCAAAATAAGCGAAGGGGATAACGTTTACAGCATCGTAAAGGGCGACGACGGCAAGTACGTTCTTAAGTGTAACGGAGAGAATCTTGTAGCAACCTATTCGGGAGATTATCTGATAACTCCTTTGGTATATTCGCCGGGAGTCGCAGAAACTGATAAATATCTTTTCGTTGAAACCAGCGATTACGACATCAACGACGATGGAAAAGACGACGCCACAGCATATTACTTTTATAACATCGCGTACGACGCCGAAAAAGGATTTTATCTCTATGCCGGCGTTTCAATGGCTGATGCCGAGGGCAACGTTCTTGCTTCTGACGTCGTAGTTGGAAAATCACATCTGAAAACCGATTATTTCATTACCAATAGCGGATATTTGTATATGACCTCCAAAAACTCCCACGTCGGAAAAGAATTGAACAAAAAATACGCAAGCCACAACAGAGGAAACTGGGCAACAGGAAACGTTTTCGTAACCGTTGATGGAAAATATATGCTCGTCAACTCAAAAACGGGAGAGTGGAGCATTCTGGATGATCTCTCAAGCGGAATTTATTTTGCGGATAGCAAGACAAGTCTGCTGGCAAAAAGCGCGGTTGAGATCGAAGCAAAATACGGCAGCAACGGAAATCTGACCAGATATCCCGAGACCTATTATCCGCTTAGCGAGAAAAAACTTCAATACAACGAGGAAAATGGTACTATCCAGGCGTATGACAGCAGCAAAAAGGCATGGGCAAAGGCAACCTATAAGGAATGTACCATCGGCGTTTGGAACACGGGCTCGTACTATGTGACCGAGGGTGGAAATATTATAGTAGTAAATGAGGAAACGGGAAGCTGGGGTGTGGTTACTCTGGCATCCAACGAGACCTACGTTGCTAAAGTAATCGCTAACGGGAAGTTGCTTGATTATACTATAAACGCGACCAACTCGGCAGGAAGAGAAGTGGTATATTCAGCGATGAAAAACTTCCAGCAGGTTTACGGCTCTTTGCTTTATGCATCTCTCGAGGGCATGGCAGAGCTTAGCGAAGAAGAAATGGCAGCGTTCCGCGCGCTCGACGATTCCAAGTGCCAGGCTGTGATCACCATCTACGGCAAGGACCTTTACGGAAACGAAAGAAACACAGTATACAGATTCTATCAGTACACCGAAAGAAAGTCTTATATTACGATCGAATCAATATCTTACGATGAGGAGAGCGGAGAATACGTATCTGATTCTGAAAAAGCATACGGAAGCTTTTACGTGCTCAGAAGTTATATCGATAAAATAATTGCCGATGCACAGCGTGTGCTTGACGGAGAAGAAGTCACTTCTGTTTCTAAATACTAAAGACATCTATGAAAGCAAGGCGGTCAACAATGACCGCCTTGCTCAGACTTCCGAAAACGCCATTTTAGCGTAATTCAAAAAATGGCATGACCACGCGGTTTTGTTTCCATTGTGTTAACAAAATAATAATTTTATGAATTTTTAAAATAAGTGTTGACAAGCCAAATCGTTTGTGGTATAATATCTAAGCGTTCGCAAACGAACGGCAAATATGGCGGGATAGCTCAGTTGGCTAGAGCAACCGGTTCATACCCGGTAGGTCATGGGTTCAAGTCCAATTCCCGCTACCATTTAAAAAAATTTCACCGCAAAAGCGGTGAAATTAAGGCCCGTTGGTCAAGCGGTTAAGACACGGCCCTTTCACGGCTGTAACATGGGTTCGATTCCCGTACGGGTCACCAAAAAAGGAAACGTCCGAACTTGTTCGGACGTTTCCTTTTTTGCTTTCCCATACGGGTTCAATTGAACTCTAATCGCCAAAATTTGCTTGCAAATTTTGTGCAAAGGTTCTGATTCCCATTTTTTACGAGGGCTCGATGCCCTTGTAAAAAATCTCTCAAATCACATAGTGCGGCTCTTCCTTTTTTGATTGCCCGTGGCGAATCCATCGCCAAAAATTGCTTGCAATTTTTGGGCAAAGGTTCCTGTTTCGCAAAGCGAAACGATTCTTACGTTCGCTATCTCTCACTCACCAAGTTTTGCTGTGCAAAACATCACATATAACAAGCAGCTCCGCCGAGTAGTCGGCGGAGCTTTCTGCTTTTATACGCTATATCTTATTTGCTAGTCTCGGCAATAAATTCATCGATCTTGTCCGCTATCACCTGCAGACTTTTTCTCCAAAATTCTGGCTTGGTCAGATCTATTCCCGCTATCTTCGCTACGTTTTCAACCGTATCTACCGTGGTAGCCTTAAGCAACGCACGATATTTAGGCAGAAACGCTTCTCCCTCCTCGAGATATTTCGCGTAAAGTCCGCGTGAGAAGAGACCGCCGAACGCATAGGGGAAGTTATAATAGCTGAGTCCCGCACTATAGTAGTGGCTCTTGCAGCACCACATATACGGATGGAGATACTCGGGATCAAGCGCGTCGCCAAACGCCTCCTTCTGCGCGTTTATCATAATGTTTTCAAGATCTTTTGCGAACATAAAGGTGTTCTTGCGGCGACGAATAACCTCGTCTTCAAAGAGGAAACGAGAGTATATGTCAACGATCGTCTGCGTGCAATCCTGGATCTGACTCTCAATAAGCTGTATCTTTTCCTCGCCCGAGGATTTTGCAATAGCATCGTTAACTATTATAAGCTCGTTGAAATTGGATGCGGTCTCCGCCACGGGCATAGTATATCCCGTGTTGAGAGGACGGTGATCCTGTATCATCATTCCGTGATAAGCGTGACCGAGCTCGTGAGCAAGAGTAACCACCGATCCAAAGCTTCCAGAGAAATTGGTCAGAACTCGACTTTGCTTGAGGAAGGGAAGATTGGAACAAAACGCACCGCCAACCTTGCCGGGACGAGAATAGAAGTCTATCCACTCGTTCTTGAACGCCTCGTCTACCATCTCTGCAAGATCGGGCGCAAAGCTCTCAAAGTGCTCTACAAGATATTTGTGTGCTTCTTCTGCCGTAAACTCCTTTTCGCCTGCATTTCCCATGGGAGCCAAGATCTCATACCAAGGAAGACCGTTCTTATAGCCAAGCAAATCTGCCTTATGCCTGAGATACTGACGGAACTTCGGAAGATACTCACGCATCGCCTCAAGCATCGCGTCGAGCGTTGCCCTCTGCATTCTCGAATGCTCAAGAGTCATATCGAGAGGGCTTGCATATCCGCGAAGCTCCGCCTCGGTGTTGACCTGCGCCTTTATGCTGTTGAGTGCGAACGCAACGGAATCCTTGTATTTACTATAGCAGGCAAGCTCTGCTTCATAAGCCGCCTTTCTTTCGGCGGCATCATTGCTCTCCGCAAGACCTCGGATAGATGCCAGCGTGGTCTTTCCTCCCTTGTAGTCCACCTCAACAGTAGCGGTGAGATATGAGAAAAGATCGCCCCACGCACGACCGCCCGAAACGTTCATTTTCGCGAACACGGCCTCGGCATCATCGCTCATGTTGTGAGAAACAGACTGCTTTATTTCGCCAAAATAGAAGGCATACTCCGCGAGCACGTCATCCTTGGCTATAATTTCATCAAGATTTTCTATATTGCCTACGTATTTTTCAAACATGACGTTTTCCTTCGCCATGCCCGACATAAGCATCTGAATTTTAGTTTGGGGAATCGAAACCTCCGAGTCTGCGCTGTTGGTGGAACGGCGAAGACTGAAATACCCTGCCAGACGGCGCACGAGAAGAGAAATCGTTTCTTTCAGATCTATTATCCTGCGGAGAGTGCCTGCCGTGTCGTCATAAGAAAGCGCTGAAATGACGGATTTATAGTCTGAAACTGCCCCTTCAAGCTTTTTCATATCGCTCTCGAGCGCAGGATCATTCATTCCCTTGTAAAAAATGTCAAGTGACCATTCGTTATACATACAAATTCTCCTTTTATGTAGCTTGTTTTAAAAAATTACTGCACGATCTCAATATACGCTGCGTTAACACACGCTCCCGTTCTCAATTCGTATTGAGCGTCGTATATTTCTTTTTCCCCTGCGCCCTCTCCGTATATCACGATAATATCGCCCTTCGCGTAGTTGCACTGCTCGTCCTGCGAGCAATCGCGGATCATTATCTGATATTCTCCATCGACGTCGGAACAAAAATAGTAAGTTGTGTATTTGTATCCCTCCGCGTCGATAAATTTTTCGGAAACGACCAGGGTCAGCGTTACAAATTCATCTTTATAGCGATTGGAACGTCTGTAATAATCCTCAACGCTCACAGTCTCACATTTTTCTATATATTCCTCGCGGGATAGGGAAGTATCAACGGGCTTGTCGAAAATATTCAATATTCCCGAAAGGATAGAAAGTCCAAAGGTTGATAGTAGCAACCAGACGACTCCGATAACGACTACGATTATTTTCTTGGACTTTTCGTGAGGGCTCGTAACGAGAAGAATGATACCAATTATCGGCGAAAAGATCAGCGCCAGAATTATGCACCACCAGCTGTGATACCACGACACGAATGTCACTCTTCCCGAGTCGGCGCGGCGGCGCTTTGGCGGCTTGACCTTGGCTCTGTTTCCCGCGCGCATCTCCTCGGGGCATTCCTTGCCGCACAAGGGGCAGTTATCGCCCGCAAAAAAGCATCTGCAATCGGGGCATTTATTAAGATCTGGTCTGTCAAGCTCACTTGAATCGTGAGCGCCAAGCATACGTCCCATATTAACCTCCATTCCGCCGCTTGCGGCGGCATAAAAAGTAAGCGTTGAATTTTGCCAACAAGGCAAAATTCGTGCGTGAAGCGGTTTAAATTACCTATAAAGGCGCCCTCGCCTTCACGCTGTCCTCCATTCCGCCACTTGCGGCGGCACAAATAATCTGTAAAATTCGCCGAAAAGATCAAAATCTTATTCGCGAGATCTTCGTCATTTTTTCGCCGTCGGTCTCAAAGATCACCGCGTCGGACTTGATCTCTCCGTCAGCAACGATAAATTGAGACGGCATGTGCATTCTCATCTTCCGAAGCACGCGCTCACTGTCCGTACCGAGAATTCCATTCACGGGTCCCGTCATTCCGAGATCGGTAACGTATGCTGTACCACCGGGCAGGATCTGACAGTCGGCGGTCGCAACGTGGGTGTGTGTGCCGAAGATCATACTGATCTTGCCGTCAAAAACGCGCGCCATAGCGTACTTTTCAGACGTCGCCTCGGCGTGAAAATCGAGCAGGGAAAGATCGTATTCTCCCTCCTCGCGCGCAAGTATGTATTCGACCGCCTCAAAGGGATCGGCAAGCGGATCCATAAACGCCACTCCCTGAACGTTCATGCAAAGCAGTCTGTATCCGCCAACGTCGACCGTCGTATAAGAGCAACCGGGAGCGTTTCCTGGGTAATTTGCAGGTCTGATTATCTTGTCGGAATTGTCGTCAAGAAAATTGTACAAGTCCCGCTTCGACCAGGTGTGGTTTCCCATAGTAATGAGATCTACACCCGAGTCAAGTATCTTTTGGGCGTCCGAGGCGCTAAGACCGTGTATTTCGGTGGCATTCTCGCCGTTAGCCACGACGAAATCTATGCCAAGCTTGCGCCGAATGCCCCACAAGTTTTGTTTTAAATGCTCTATCGCCCTAACACCGACGATATCGCCTATGGCAAGTATTTTCATTTCAAAATCTTTCTATTTATATTACTTTCCTACGCAAAAATTAGCAAAAATTCGAGAAACGATATCCTCGGATACCGTTCTTCCGTCGAGCTCACCGAGGGCAGAGAGCGTGTTTTCGATCTCTGCGCAGCATATCTCGAGAGGAAGTTCTGCCGAAATCGCATTGACTGCGATCTCGAGCGCCTCAATAGCAGAGCTGACCGATGCCGCTTGACGTGCGTTTGATATGATAGCGTCTCTGCCCGTGTCAAGATCATTGTCGATATATAGCTGTTCTATCAGAAGAGCAAGCTTGTCGAACCCGTCGCCCGACTCCGCAGAGACCTGACAAATATACTCAAAATTCGACAAAAGGCCATTCACCTCGGGCAATATTCCAAGATCACTCTTGTTGACTACCGCGACCTTGACTCCACCTATCGTTTGCAAATACTCAACGAACTCCGCATCATTGTCGTCGGGCACTCGACTGCCGTCAAAGACTGCCAGCACAAGCTCCGCAGACTCCGCCGCCTGACGAGCACGATCTATTCCGATCTTTTCAACCACGTCTCCAGACTCGCGAAGTCCCGCAGTGTCGGAAAGTCGCAGAATGACTCTACCAAGCTTTGCGGTCTCGGTCAACACGTCACGTGTCGTTCCTTCAATATCGGTAACTATTGCCGCATCTCTGCCGACGATTCTGTTGTACAGCGAGCTTTTTCCCGCGTTTGTTCTTCCTAAAATGACTGTGGGTATGCCTCCCATAACAGCTCGTCCCGTGGAATAGGTCTTCGACAGCCTTTTGAGTCTGATGAGATTATCTTTGGCAACCGTCAAGGCTTCCTCGTGACTGATATCAGCAAGATCTTCGTCAGGATAGTCGATATGAGCGTAGATCGCCGCAAGCACGTCGCAAAGAGAATTGTATATCTCCCCGACCGCACCCGACAAAACGCCCTTCATTCCCGAACGGGCAAGCATTATTTGCTCGTCGGTCTGTGCCTCGAGAAGATCGCCAAGCGCCTCCGCGCTCGTAAGACTCATTTTCCCATTAATAAATGACCGTTTGGTGAACTCACCGGGCATTGCCATTCTCGCTCCCGCCATAAGCAGAGCGGAGAGCACCTTTTGTGTAACCAAAACTCCACCGTGACAGGAAATCTCTACCGTATCCTCTCCCGTGAACGAATTGGGTGCGCGAAAACAGACGGCAAGTCCGTCGTCTATCTGTACCCTCTTGCCGTTTGAATTCTCTAAAATATAACCGTACACCGCCCTTGAGCTCGCTATATCCCCAAGCGCTTTTCCACTTTTAGCTTCAAATACCCTTGAAGCAACCTTGATAGCGTCCTCTCCCGAAACGCGAAGGACGGCAATACCGCCCTTACCGTAAGGGGTACTGATCGCGGCTATCGTGTCAAGCTGATTCATACAAATTCCTCTTAAATTATTAAAAGGCGGCTTTCGCCGCCCTCTAAATTAAAAATTAATCAACGATAAAGGGCTTGAGCTGCTCGTAAAGCTTGTCCGCGTCTTTTTCGGAATCGTAGGTCAGCTTGATGGGCTGGCGAAGATCCAAACTAAAAATACCGAGGATAGACTTTCCGTCAACCTTATATCTTCCGGATTCGAGATCAACGTATCCGTCAAAGCCAATGAGAATGTTAACGAGTTTATAAACGTCATTGATTTCTTTTACTTGAATATTAAATGTCATTTTGTGGTTCCTTTCTTTCTGGTTAATTTGTCCATATCGGACCTTACAAAATAATTATATAACATTGAATAAGATTTGTCAATAGATAAATTGCGCCCTGATCCCATCGTTTTCGACAACGTCGAGGTTCAAGCTTTGACAGGTCAATGTGTAAAAACCGTATCAGATAACGCAGACCAGCTTTTCAAGCACTGCATATCCGTCAGAGAATCCCTTAAGCTCAAGGTCAGCATTGCGACATCTGCGGACCATGTTTTTGCATTCCTCTACCGAGGGGCAGCTTCGAAGCATCAAGGAAACCTTGTATTCGTGCATTCTCAAAGCTGCAGAAATCTCTCCCGAAGTCAACCCTTCGGCGCGCAATGATGAAACAGAGAGCATCTCACACGCGGTTTTCGATATTTCGGACATAATAATAATGGGATCTATTCTTCTGAGTTTGAAGTCACTCAAAATATTAAGCGCTTCTTCTCTTCGCCCCGCGCCTATCGCGTTGGCAAACGCATACGTGTCATATTCGATGGTAGGTACGGCTACAATATCAACATCGCTTTTCAAAACTTCCGTTCTGTCAAGTGAGAGCACGTAGTGGGCAAGCTTATCGGTCTCGGAAGCCAAAGTAAACATATCTCTTCCACAACGCTCGATGACGTAAGCGCACACGCTCGGAGACGCCGAAACTCCGTTATGCGAGAAATGCTTACCTATCCATGCAGCAAGACGGGAGGGAGTGTTTTTTTCGAAGTTTACCAACGTTAGATGCTCGCCAAGCTTTTTGAGCAGTGCAGAGGGCTGCTTTGGAGATCTGCCGGGATCTAACCGATCCGAAGCCACGGTCAATATTACCGTATTGTAATCGTACTCATCCAGCTGCGCAAGAACTGCGCAGAGCGAGTCGATCTCAGCAGATTTCATTGCACCAAGGTCGAGCCACGATAAAACGATGATCTTTCTGTCTGCCATCATAGGAAGCGGCATCAAGGCATCAAGAAGCGCATCGGGAGAATAAGTAAAAGAATCGAGTCTTATCTCATTAAAAAATGAAAGGGACGGATCCGGCGATATGGCTTCGATCGCGGTCTTGACATCAACGACCTTCATATAGTCTTCTTCCCCAAAGAACAAATACGCTTTGCCCGGGTTGGCTTTGATCTCCTTTCGAAAATCCGATTCCTTGATCATATTCATCTGCCCGACCTCCTTTTCTTTGAAATACATAGTAATTATAACATTTTTCCCCCACCAAGTCAAGCAATTTTAAAAATGTTAATAAAGAGCAAAAATTTGATTATACTATTGACTTTCGGGTCAAAAAATGTTATGATAGTCCTGTTTGCGACAAAAAATAAGATCATATATAAAATGGAGAGAAAATGTTCAAAAAGAAAAGGATGGCGGTAGCAAACGGCGCTCCCGCAGAGAACAAAATGGGCACGATGCCCGTCAACAAGCTGCTTTTGAGTATGTCGTTGCCTATGGTTGCATCAATGCTCGTTCAAGCGCTGTACAACATCGTAGATAGCTTATTCGTTGCAAGGATCTCGGAAACTCAAAACGAGCTGACTGCGATCTCGCTTGCGTTTGCGGCGCAAAACTTTATAATTGCCGTCGCAACGGGTACGGGAGTTGGTATAAATGCGCTTTTGTCAAAGAGCCTTGGCGAAAAGGATCACGAAAAGGCGAACAAGATCGCGGCAAACGGAGTTTTCCTCGCACTTTGCAGCTATATTGTCTTCCTCGTGCTCGGATTGACCTGCATAAGAAGCTATATGGGCTGGATGACCTCAAATGAGGCGGTTATCGGATTTGGTGAAGATTACCTTTCGGTCTGCTATATATGGTCGTTCGGCGTTTTCGGTCAGGTCGTTATGGAAAGACTGATGATCTCAACGGGAAAGACCGGACTTGCAATGGTGACACAGGGAATAGGCGCCGTAATCAATATAATTCTTGACCCCATTTTCATCTTCACGCTCGGCATGGGCATCAAGGGAGCGGCAATAGCAACCGTTATCGGTCAGATAGCGGCGTTTGTCCTCGGCATCTTCCTCAACGTAAAATATAACACCGACATTAAGCTCTCGTTCAAAAAATTCCGTCCCGACGGAAAAATAATCGGTAAAATATACGCCATAGGCGTCCCTTCGATAGTTATGGCATCGATCGGATCGGTCATGAACGTAATGTTCAATAGAGTTCTTGACGGATTTTCGACGATCGTCAAGGGAACGGAGCAGACCATCGGTCAGATCGCGCAAAACGCGTTCGGAGTATATTTCAAGCTCCAAAGCTTTATCTTTATGCCCATCTTTGGTCTTAATAATGGAATAGTTCCGATAGTTGCTTTCAACTACGGCGCGCAGAAGCGCAAGAGAATGACGAAAACCGTCAAACTTGGAATAATGTACGCCGTCGGTTATATGTCTCTTGGCTTGCTTGCCTTCCAGCTCTTTCCCGAGACCTTGCTCGGTCTGTTCAATATGCATGACGCGGCATCGCTCTCTATCGCTGTTCCTTGCCTGAGAACGATATCGCTGTCGTTCGTATTCGCAGGATTCTGCATCATCATCGGCTCGGTCTTCCAAGCACTTGGAAAGAGCATATATTCAATGTTCGTTTCGATCGCGCGTCAGCTCGTCGTTCTCGTTCCCGTGGCGATCTTGCTCGCACAGCTTGGCGACGTTACTGCAGTTTGGTGGGCGTTCCCGATCGCCGAGATAATGTCCGTGATCGTCAGCGCAGTGTTTTTTGTGGTAGTTTATAGGTCGACGATCTCCAAAATACCCGAATAAAATCTTCAAAACAATCAAAAAACGCGAAAAATTGTACTCCGTCGGTCAAAAGTGTCGAAAAAAACAAAGAAAAATTTAGAAAAACACTTGACAACGGACTAACTTATCGTGTATAATATAGGATGTCATTGTGTAAAAGCGTAAAAATAGCCTACGTGCTGTTTCGGTTCGCAAGTGCGAGCTGTGACAAACGCTTCCGATTATTACTTAAGGAGGTGCAGCAAATGCTCAGAACTTATCAACCCAAGAAGCGTCAGAGAAAAAAGGAGCATGGCTTCAGAAAGAGAATGAAGACTTCGGACGGC